>JALZAJ010000255.1 GCA_030948465.1 Bacteroidota bacterium | reverse complement strand
AACTTCCGATCCAAATATGGCTGTAGTTATTTTAAAGATGACTGATGTAAACAAAGCAAAGGAGATGACAGCTTCAACTGGAATGAAAGAGAGAATGCATAAAGCCGGAGTGATCGGCGCGCCATCTATTCAATTCCTTGATGTGGTAATGAACGATACCACGCCAATTGATCAAAAGGCCCGCCTTATGGTAACGCATAAAGTAAAAGACTGGGATACCTGGAAAAAAAGTTTTGACAACCACAAACAGGCGAGAATGGATGCAGGGCTTATTGACAGGGGACTGGGTTACAGCGATGGGGACAACCATACAGTGTCAATAGTTTTTGCCGTTACAGATAAGAAAAAAGCAGATGACTTTTCAAAATCAAAAGATTTAAAAGATAAGATGGCCGAAGCAGGCGTCGAAGGTCCGCCAACGTTCTTTTATTATGATATAGTGCAGAAGTATTAATGACGTGAGATTTTTAGGAAGCTGTTGGTGATTGCCAGCAGCTTTTTTTGGTCTATCGTAAACCTGCAATGTCGGATACAGTGCACCACGATTACTGCGGTTTACAGGACTTGAATATAGAAAAAGAACAACGCTCTATTAGCAAATTAACAACAAAAATAATATTATGGAAAGTAAAAAAGATAATCCCGGAGTTTATATTCCCCCGCCATTATTTTATGTCCTTACTTTTTTAATAGCGTTGTTTATTCAGAAGAAAGTCTTCATTGATGATTCTTTATTTCATCATCGGTCTGCAAATATTGCGGGAGTAGTTCTTTTAATAATTTCTTTATTTTTTTTGGTTAGAAGTTTAAGGCAATTTTTCCAAAGCAAAAACACGTTAGTCACTGTGAAGCCGGCTTTCTCATTGCAAACAAATGGAATTTATGGCATGACCCGTAATCCAATGTATGTTGGTTTGGCCGTTGTTTACTTAGGAATAAGTTGCTTAACCGGTAACTGGTGGAACATTATTTTGTTTCCATTCCTTTTGTTATTTGTTCAGGAATATATAATAAAACGTGAGGAAAAATATCTTGAGCGCAGATTCGGCCAAAGTTATGTTGGTTACAAATCAAAAGTGAGGAGGTGGATTTAATATCTTCAATTTGAATAGCATGAATTCACAAGATGTATTGTGCCTGACACCATAGAGGCTTTAGATGGTTAAGATAAGAAGCGGCACTTAACACTGATAAAAGATGACAACTAACAAAACAATCTTTGTGACTGGCGCTACCGGGAACCAGGGAGGTGCAGTTGCAAGAAGTTTAACGCAGCAGGGTTTTGCAGTTAAAGCACTTACAAGAAATAGTAAGTCATCAAAAGCACAGGCTTTACAAAAACAAAACATACACCTTGTGGAGGGAGATCTAAATAATGCCGAAACATACCGGGAACATCTAAAAGATGTATATGGAATATTCAGCGTTCAGTCTGCTGAACATGGAGTTGAAAAAGAAATCACCCAGGGAATTACGCTCGCAAATGTTGCAAAAGAATATGAGGTCAAACACTTTGTATACTCTTCCGTTTTTGGTGCTGACTTAAATACCGGAATTCCTCATTGGGAAAGTAAATTCAAAATCGAAAATCATATTAAAAGACTTGATTTACCTTATACCATTATCAGGCCCGCTTCTTTATTTGAAAATTTTTTACTACCGCAGGTTAAAAGCAGAATTCTAAAAGGAAAATTGTCTTCACCGGTAAATAAAGATGTTGTTCAACAATTTATAAGTTCAAAGGATATCGGAAACATAGGCGCAGCTATATTCTTGAATCCCGCTGAGTATGTGCGCCGCACTATTTTAATAGCCACCGAACAAATGGATATGCAACAGGTTGCTATCTTGTTTTCAGAAGTGCTCGGAAGGGAAATAAAATACCAGAAGCTTCCTATGTTCATAACAAGACTGGTAATGGGTAAAGATCTTTACAAAATGTTTACATGGATAAATGAAAAAAACATGAGCGCAAAAGAAAATGTTGAATCAACCAGGAAAGAATTTAAGGACTTTTTAAATCTCGAAAGCTGGATTAAAAATAAATTTTCCGGCAAATAATTAAATAGTATGGAACTTATAATCTACGGTATTTATACATTTCTTGCGGGCTACAATGCAGGCAATATGGCTTCATTGCAAATTCAACACTATGGCATTTATTCTTATGTGGGGAAAGAAAATTTCAAAAGCTACATGGTGGCAAATAACAAGGCGGCCCTGGTTCCTGCAGTTTTACCTGGAATGATCATGTTTTTTTTAAGTATCATTTTAATGTTTGCCCGCCCGGCTTTTATGTCCTTCGCGGAAGCAATAGTCTCTTTGATTTTAAATGTTATTGCTTTTATTTCTACTGCAAGGTGGCAACGCAAACTCCAGTCGGATATGGCAAACTCAGGATATAACGAAGCGAAAATTAAGCTGCTTCTTTCTACAAATTGGATAAGAACTATTGCTTTTATGCTTCTTGGTATTTTGACAATTGTAATTCTAATAAAAGCTGTGCCATAACTAAACGCAATCTAATTGCTTAACAAATTAAAAATACATCAATGAAACTAAAATCAGCAGCACGTAACAGTTTTTCCTTACGGCTGTTACTAATATCTACGAGTGTAATGATAGCATTCGGAAGTTTTACGCCATGTAACGCCCAATCAATTACAGGAAAATGGAAAAGGACTTTCACTAAAATTTTTGTCACGGATAAAGCCACAGGTAAGCAAGTTCCTGCATCTGCCGAAATGCAAAAGACTTTTGACGACCATGCTAACGCTTACCATGAAACGCTTGAATTAAAATCCGATAATACATATATAAGCACCATATCGACATCAGCCGATGAACCCCCCAAAGTTCATAATGGAGTTTATACCCTTTCAGGGAACGATCTGGATATGAAAATTCCTTTGGTACGTAATGAAAAAACAACCATTACCATTCAATCGGTAAATGCTACTACTATGATTTGGGAGCTTGTCTTTATGGGCAAAAAAACAGAAATAGTTTATTCAAAATTGTAGAGAATTTCTATAAAATATTTTCATCTTTTTATTCAAACTTATAGCGCCATAAAAAACTATTTTCAAAAGCTAACCGGCTGTTATTATTTCTATTACTTTGCTTCGTATATTATGGATGTCAGCCTCAATAAATTTATAAGCGATACGGGTTTCTGCAGCCGCAGGGAAGCCGATAAATATATAGAAGAAGGCCGCGTAAGTATCAATGGAAAAGATGC
>JALZAJ010000195.1 GCA_030948465.1 Bacteroidota bacterium | reverse complement strand
TATGAAAGGCAGCCATCTTTGTAAAATATTACATCTACGGAAGCAAAAAAAGGCAGCGTCCTGAGACGCTGCCTTTACTTCTTTAGGTTTTTCAAAACGATGTAAAACGGGGCGATTTTTCTAAGCTATCGAATTGATTAATTATAGGTATTTGACTTAAATGATAATAGACAAAAATGCTGCCAAAATTAATTTTCTATTAATTTTATTATAAACGTTTAGTTAATATGTTTGTGGGCAACCCGGATAAATTCCAAGGACGTTCTTATGCTACGCGGCTTGTTAAAAGCTTGTGAGAAAAAGCCCTGGCACAACTCCTGAATTGCCTAATCTTTATGTTTGTTTATTTTTGCGAATCAACTTTCTCTCCCTGAAAAAATTTTCTCAAATATTTCTCAAATGCCTAATGGGGCTTCTTGTGCTTGTGCTTGTGCTTTGGATACTTCTTCAAATGACTTTTTTCCAAAATTTTATCATAAAGAAAGTGGCAAATCAATTGTCAAAAGATCTTCATACCACTGTCAGCATTAAACACGTAGATCTTGAGCTTTTTGATAAAATGCTTTTACAGGGGACTCTTGTACTTGATCAAAATAAAGATACGCTGCTTTATGCCGGGTCTGTGAAGGTGAATATCACCGATTGGTTTTTTTTTAAGAATAATATTATATTAAAGTACGTTGGGCTTGATGATGCAATTATTAATCTGAACAGGAAAGATTCTGTATGGAACTACGATTTTTTAGTGAATTATTTTTCCGGTCCCAAAACAAAAAAAAGCTCATCATCTTCCACTGAATTAAGCCTGGAAACGGTAGAACTTACCCGCGTTAAGATATGGCAGGAAGATAAATGGAAAGGCGAAAATTTATTGGTGTCATTGGCTAAATTGGATCTTAAGGCAGATATTTTTGATCTGAACAATAATATTATACATATCAGCTCCTTAAATATGAATCATCCTGTATTTTCCCAATACGATTATGTCGGCTTACGTCCGGTTGATACAACTTCAGATCCGGTACAGGTAATTACTGATACTATAACCGGCCTAAAGTGGAATACAGACGAGTGGCAGATCCTTGTAAAAAATATAAAAATAAAAAATGGTGGGTTAGCATTAGAAAAGCAATCAGAAAGGCCAGCCTTTACTGACAGATTTGATGATAATCATATTATTCTTTCTGAAATTACAGGCCTTATAAAAAATTTTAGTTTTAGTAAAGACACTCTTGCGGCAAACGTTTTTTTATCGGCCAAAGAAAGAAATGGATTTATCATAAAAAAAATTGCTGCGGATTTTAAGTTCACGCCGCGCCTGATGGAATTTAAAAATCTGGACATTGTAACCAATAAAAGCCATTTAAGGAATTATTATGCGATGCATTTTAATAGTTTTCAGAATGATATGCCGGACTTTGTGCATGCCGTAGGAGTAGAAGGCAATTTTGAAAACAGCGAACTAAGCACGGATGATCTTGCATTTTTTGCGCCTGAAGTAAAACCTTGGAATGAAGTTTTTTTTCTGAGCGGTAATGCAAAAGGCACCCTTGATAATTTTTCCGCCAGGAAAATGGTCATTCGTTCCGGCGAGAATAATTACCTTAATGGAGATGTGAGTTTACGGGGCCTTCCCGATATTGGCGTCACTTTTATAGATTTCAGATCGCGGGAATTGCGTACGACCTACAATGAATTGGTACGATTTATTCCCTCGCTGCGTGATATTGATAATCCACGCCTAAGCGCCCTCGGCAATATAAAATTTACAGGAAGCTATACCGGATTTATTCGGGATTTTGTTGCTTATGGCACGTTAACAACCAATATTGGAACGCTGAAGAGTGATCTTCACATGAAGGTGCCCGAAAAAGGAAAAGCGACGTACAATGGAAAAATATCGACTGATAATTTTCAGCTCGGCAAATTTATCAGCAATAGCGATATCGGGAACATCGCTTTTAGCGGAAGCATCGATGGTGCCGGCTTTAATGCAAATGATGTAAACATTGGAGTTGATGGAGATATAAGCCGCGTTGACTTTAATAATTATTCCTATTCTAATATTGTCATGCATGGCAATTTTGTCAAAAAACTTTTTTCAGGCACGGCAAGCATAGATGATCCGAATATTAAAATTGATACCCTTTCTGGTTCTGTTAATTTCAGTAAAAAAGATCCTGAATTAAACCTCAATGCAAATGTGTCGCGCCTTAATCTTAAAAAATTAGGGTTTACTAATGACAGCATCTTATTAACCGGCAGGTTCAAATTGAATTTCACCGGGAATAATATTGACAATTTTTTAGGCTCCGCAGAATTGTATGATGCCGTTTTGCTTGATAAGGATCAGCATTTATCATTTGATTCGCTTACCATAAATTCTGCGTTTGAAAATGGAAAAAAATACCTGACGCTTCATACCAATGAACTCGAAGTAGCATTAAATGGCAATTTCAAGATCCTTGAATTACCGGATGCTTTTCAGCTATTTCTTTATAAATATTACCCCGCATACATCAATAAACCCAAAAGAAAAATTGAAAACCAGGACTTTACTTTTTTAGTGAAAACAAAATCGATAAGCGATTACATTTCGCTATTTGACAAAAAAATGAACGGGCTTGACAATTCGATCTTTATTGGCAATATAAACGTTGCGGAAAATACCTTGAACCTGCAGGCTGATATTCCTCTTTTTACTTATAGCAATATTATTTTCAATAATATACATTTTACAGGAAGAGGAACACAGGATACCCTTACATTTAACGGCGATGTGGACGATGTAGTGATCAATGATAGCCTGCATTCACCTGGTACTAAAATACAAGTGGTTGCGGCGAACGATATTTCTGATGTAACCATCAATACTTCTGCAAATAAAACCCTCAATGCCGCTAACCTTTCGTTTCGCATTCTTACCCAAAAAGATGGCTTCGACCTGACGGTGAACCCATCCAATTTTACGATAAATCAAAAAAAATGGATAATAGAAAAAGGCGGAAGACTTGAACTGATAAGGGACATGCTTATTGCCAGTAATATCAGGTTAACACAAGGTGGGCAGGAAGTCTATGTTTCAACTGAGCCATCTGCGATTGGGTCGAGCAATGATGTTGTGGTAGGCCTAAAGAACCTGAACATTGGAGATATTACTCCCTTATTTACAAAATCAATAAATATTGATGGATTAATGACAGGCCTTATTCGAATCAATGATCCTTTTGGAAAGCCCGCTGTAGAGTTCAATACCAAAACAGAACAATTTCATTTTGAAAATGATTCTATTGGAGTTATTAGCACTACCGGAGAGTACCTGGTTGGCCTGGGAAGTTTGGCATTGAATGCTATTTCAGATAATAAGCTCTATAACTTTGCAGCAGATTTTGCATACCGGCCAAAGGATTCAACTGGTAATCAACTTAATGGTTCTATCGTTCTCAATAACTCAGGAATTCATATTCTGGAAAAATACCTTGGGGACATTTTTAATGGAATCACGGGCAGAGCAACCGGTAAATTAAGCATTTCAGGGCCTGCATCCGATCCGAAACTGACAGGCAATGTGAGGCTTGATAGCACTTCCATGACGGTAAATTACACCCGCTGCCGCTATACAATTGATAACAATACGCTTATCGCATTTAAGCCGGACGAGATCGATTTTGGAACCATAAAAATAAGAGACACTCTTAACAACACAGCTACCGTAAGCGGCAAATTATACCATAGCTTTTTTGATAACTTTTTCTTTAATGAATTGCATTTGAAAACGGATCAACAGGGAAATAATTTGGGGAAATTTGTATTACTTAATACAACCGCAAGAGATAACAAACAATTCTACGGAAACTTAATCGGCGACGCAGAATTATCCCTGAATGGATTTATTACCGATATGCGAATGAACATTACCGGCCAGCCAACTGACAGCAGCCATATCTATTTACCTACCGGCGAAACCGCTGAAACCGGCACGCTCGATTACATTGAATTTACAAAGTTTGGCCGTGAAATGAAAGCAGACTATTCAGGCAGAGAGAATTCCAGCATTAAGGTAGATATGGAAATTACGGCAAATCCCTATGCAAAAATTGATGTAATACTGGATGAAACTACGGGCGATATTATTAAGGCGCAAGGCAGCGGAAAACTTAATATAAGTGCAGGAACAAAAGATCCGCTCACCATTCGCGGCAGATATGACGTTCAGGAGGGAGAATACACTTTTAATTTTCAAACTTTTTTAAAAACACCTTTTACGTTACAAACGGGATATATTGAATGGCAGGGGGATCCCTATCTCGCAAA
>JALZAJ010000193.1 GCA_030948465.1 Bacteroidota bacterium | reverse complement strand
GGCGATTGCACCCGGCTGCTCCAGGGATTCATTTCTATACAACCCATGCCAGCCATATATAAGAGGCTGGCTTCATTACTTGCAACCAAAAATTCTTTATCGCGGTTATCTCCTTCGCTATGGTATGGGAACGTTTGTATCCAGCCAGAAACTTTTCCTTTCACATCTTTTTGGTAAAAAGCTTTTCCCGTTATTCCATTTGGATAACGGTTTAGTGTTTGTGGCCTGTCTTTTAAATAAGGCAAAATAAAAGGTGCGGCGAGGTAATAGTAGTTGATCATATCCCTCTTGGATATGTTTTCTTTTTGCCAATATAATTTACTTAGATTATTAAAAGTAATGTCGTGCCCTCCCACATTTCTTGTCTGCGTTTTTTCTGAGGGATTGAGCAATGTTTTCCTTTCTTTCTTTCCCGGAGCGGTAATTATTTTTTCTTTCACAAGCTTATTTTTATCATGAACGATTTTTTCAATTTCCACGGGCATTTCCCTTACCACATCTTTTGCATTTTTATCGGGTCGTAACCCTTTAAAAGACGGGTGCCGTATCGCGCCATCTTTTGTTATTTCACGATAGCTAATCTCGCACACTACTTCAGGTTTTAACCAGGTTACGGCTGCCTTTGGTGGATTAGGGCGAAATCTCGATGGCTTATTATAATCAGGAATTATTTTGAATGGACAATTTATCGTTTGCAAAGGTTTCACTATTTTCAGTATTTCAATTTGCAGCTTATTGTTGAAACCTGTTCCAACCAGGCCGGTAAATTGTAACTCTCCTTTATTATACCATCCTAATAACAAAGCACTGAATGGTTTGGAAGTATTTTCATTTTTAGTGTATCCGCAAATAATAGCTTCCTGAAAATTTTGAGTTTTAATCTTAAGCCATTCCTTTGTGCGCAAACCGGGAATGTAAAGGCTGCTGGCCTTCTTGGCAATAATACCTTCCAGTCCAAGTTTACCGGCGAGTTCAAAAAAAGCCGTACCCGTTTCATTGAAATTTTCACTCAATTTAATTAACGGATCGTCCGGCATAATAGAACGCAAAAGCTCTCGCCGCCCGGTGAGTGGCAACCCGGTTACATCGTTTCCTTCCAGCCATAAAATATCAAAAAGATAAAAGACCAGTTGTCCATCGGCTTCGCTGCGCCATGATTGCAGTCCGCTGAAATCTGCAGTTCCCCTATCATTTAGTACGGCTATTTCCCCATCTACAACGGCATTGATCTTCCAGCCTTTAAGTGCGGTATACAGAGGGTAAAATTTTTCATTAAAAGATTTGTTGTTCCTGGATCGTAGCTCCACTTCGCCAATTGGTAATGCCGCATCTTTATATGAATTGTTGATATAAGCAATTGCCCGGTAGCCATCCCATTTTATTTCGTATAGCCAGCCGGGTTCATTAAGCGGCTTATCAACGAGTGTTGCCAGCATAGGCGCTATATTTTCTGGAAAAGATGCTGGTTTGCCTTTTGGCAGGTAGCCGGTAACGTTAGCTACTTCTTTAAAATGTACCGGGTTTTTCATTTCATGTTTTTCCTTTACAAAAAGGATATACAAATCGTGCCAAAGAAGAAAAATTTGGCGGAAATAAAATTCTTATTTTTAAATTCTTATTTTTTTACCTGTTGATGAAGTACTTTTTTATCAAGATGCATACCGGGCTTAAAAAAGGAACGGCTTATATATCAATACACATAGCGGGGTAGGGACCTTCCGTTCCAGGTGCCATTATTCAAGCCGGCTTCAATAATACTCCCCAAATGGAAATCAGCTTGTTGGCTTATAGAGAGTTCTTGTAAAAACCCCAGGCAAATGAGTGGCAACGGATGCAGATTTTCGTACGACGGGCAGTTCAATATTTTTGCGGAAGGACGCTCAAATGATGATCTGCTGTAAATTTCAAGCAATCATTTAATACTCGTAACTATAGCTGTTACTATTCTTGCGTTAAAAGAAAAATACCCTATCAATAAAGATGAAGCTTTTTCAATAAGCATGAGCAGGGAAAATATGGCAGCTATTGCCGGCGCAGCAACGGAATCGCTTATTCGTACTTTAAGCGATTTTAAGAATGAGAAGCTCATTGCTATCCGGGGAGCGAACATTATTATTGTAAATGAAAAAAAGCTAAAACACCTGGCAGGTGAATGAAACTTCAATTTATCTTTTAATTTCAAAGTGTTCTGAAAGATATTTATTGAACTCAAATTTCAGCCCGTTAAACTCTTTTTCTATTGCTGGTATCTCTTGTCTTAATTTATTCTGAGTAATAGCCCCTTTATCAATACTTTCTCTCGGGTCTGAATCTTTTTGCTTTGCGGTTATTATATTATTTACTTATGAAATATTATGCCTGAACATGGATGTATTAGAATCTTCTAAAATAAACTTATTGAGGAACGATTCAATCATCTCCATAAATGATTGATCGATATCATTTTTAAGAATATCTGATAACCTGTTTTTGTAATGAATATTTTCTTCCTGCAGGTAATCAAGTAATCGATCCCAGGTTTTCCTTTCGTATAAATATTGTTGAACTAATGAAGTTGCCAGCTCCTTTTCATGTACTTCATTTTTCATTTTAATTTATTTATGCAATAACAATTGTTAGATATAATCATCTTAACTCAACTATTTTCTTTTTTGAGTTATTACTATTCACAACTGCAAAAAGAATATTCATGAATTGACACAACAGTTCTTTAAGCTTCGGCACTTTAATTCGGTAATCATTGAGTTCACTGCTTTCGTTATTGATGGAAAAAACACGGAACCCACAATTTTTTTTCCACTCTTTTAGCCAGGACAGCGTATCCGGCAACTCTACCGACTGAGCGAACATAAAATTTTTAAACACTTCTTTTGAAAAATCACGTGGATGATGGAATACTACTGTATCGAGATAATCATCCAGGGTAATGCTCCCTATTTCGAATACGTTGAAAATAAAATTGTGCAGCACGTTCATTTCTTCATAGTCGAGATTGAATTTTTTTGCAGCTTTTTGCCGTGACAGATGACCCCATCCATTGCTGAGCAGCACACCACCAATATCAAAAAAAACAGTGGTAATCATTTGGTCTTCATTTTTTTATTTTTTACGCTTTCTACTTTTTATTTTTCTTCTCTGGTTTTGCTGATGATTGAAAAGGTTGGGGCTTCATGCGAATGTCCATGCTTCTTTGCTCTTCATATTCTTCCGGCCATATAGGAGATTTCTCACCAGTTGAATTGTCTTTTCTTTTTGGCTCGAATTCGGTTCCTTTTTGGGTTTTGCCGCCTTTGATCTCCCTGATCTTTTTCATATCTTTATTTCAATTAGAGGGTGTCATTTGTTTTTGCTTTTCTATTCCCGTCAAAATCTTATCATAAGGCTTATTGAATTTTTCAATGCCCTCGTCTTCAAGCGTCTGGGTTATAGTATCTATGTTAATCCCGTTTTCTTTCAGTTGCTGCAATACCCGGGTTGCTTTATCGAGGTCATCTTCCAATGTATCTGCTGCTTTCCCATGATCACGAAAAGCGTTGAGCGTTTCCATAGGAATGGTATTGATGGTTTCTTTACCAATTAAAGCCTCTACATATTTTACATCACTGAATGAAGGATCTTTACTGCTGGTGCTTGCCCACAATACCCGCTGCCGGTTTGCCCCTTTTGCTTCCAGTTTTTTAAAGCGGTCACTATTAATTATCTCCTGGTAAATTTCATAAGCCTTTTTTGCGGAAGCGATGGCCACTTCTCCCTTCAGTTTACTCAACCCTTTTTCCATCAGCATGGGATCAACCATAACATCAATTCGGCTAAGGAAAAAGCTGGCTACCGATGCAACCTGGTCAATGGATTGGTGGGAATTCAATCTGTCCTCAAGGCCAGACATATAAGCATTGGTTACTTCCCTATATCGTGGCAAACCAAACAAAAGTGTCACATTAATATTTATCCCTATACTGATGCAATGACGGATAGCAGGCAGGCCTTCCGCCGTGCCGGGAATTTTGATCATTACATTTTTGCGGTCAACCGCCTGCCATAATTCTTTTGCCTGCTTTATGGTTCCCCCGGTATCACGGGCAAGGTGAGGCGATACTTCGAGGCTCACAAAACCATCTTTTCCGTGGGTATCATCATAAACGGGTTTAAAAAAATCGGCGGCCCGTTTAATATCTTTGATAGCAAGAGAAAAAAAGATTTCATCATTGCTGTCTATTTTAGTTGAAAGCAATTCAATCTCTTCATCATAAGCTGAACTGTTGCTGATTGCTTTTTCAAAAATAGCGGGGTTGGAAGTAAGGCCCCTGATGCCATCTTCTTCAATCAGTTTTTTTAATTCCCCGGAGTCCATAATCTTACGATCCAGTAAATCGAGCCAGATACTTTGGCCATGTTTTAGCACTGTAGTTAATGTGTTCATATTTTTTTTTTAAAGTAATGGCGTATTATTCCGGCAACAATTCAGGCAGCGGGTAAGTAACATTTGCCAGAAATGAAATGCGTGAATTATATTAACAAAAGAGAGATTTCATAACATTTGAACAATTTGCTTTTTAAATTCAGCCCTTTGGTTCTTACCATCAGGCAGGTGTGGCTATTCAAATTATCATTTGAAATATTCGATGGAAAATACATTTTAGTCAAATCTTCTTCTGTTGTTTTCGTTTATTCTGTATTGCGGTCTTCTTTGAAAAGTTAATGCTACTTCCCGTTCTTCGGTTTCCTGAAGATTTATTTTCAATGTATTCCGGGGCAAGGTCAAATCTTCTGTATTGATAGGAAGTTCTGTCTTATAGTCAGATTGCTCACTTAGTTGATCAATTATATCTTGTTTCATATAAATAGTTTTTAAAAAAAGAAATTGATAGATACATGATAAAATTAAACCTGATACTAAAGAAAAGTGTTACACAATTTTTTAAAATAGTTGCATGATTTACATATTTCACAGGCCGATAAGCATTTTAATTAGATTTGTCAATTATGCAATTGTTTTTTTTGTTTTCTTTATTAATTACCCTTGCCGCAGTTTTCTCATTCATTAATGTAAAGTTGTTAAAACTGCCATCAGGAATAAGTTTTATACTTATGGGTACATTCGTATCCATCGGCTTAATCATCGCTGGCCAACTGTCACCTGGTTTCACCAATTCTATAAAACAGAGTCTGTCAGCCATTGATTTTTCTAAATTTGTGCTGGGCATACTTTTAAGTTTTTTGCTTTTTGCAAGCTCATTGCATGTAAACGTTCATGAAATAAAAACTTCAGCGAAAAGTATTTTTAGCTTTGCAATTTTAGGAACTTTACTTGCAACTTTTTTGATGGGCACGGCAGTTTATTATCTGTTCCCTGTTTTCAATATTAATGCTCCATACATTACCTGTTTACTTTTTGGATCTCTGATTTCGCCAACTGATCCAATTTCAGTAGCAGGTATTTTAAAGAAAGCGAACCTTTCCAAATCAATTGAAATAAAAATTGTGGGGGAATCATTATTTAATGATGGCATCGGCGTTGTGCTGTTTGCCACTTTTTTGCAAATTTCTACGGATGGGATTGAAAACTTTAGCCTGTTATCCGGAATACTCTTATTTATCCAGGAAGCTATCGGCGGGGTAGTGGCAGGGTTAGTTATTGGTTATATTGGTTTTAAAATGATGAAATCCATTGACGATTTTCAAACGGAGATTTTAATTTCATTGGCTATGGTCATGGGTGGTTATTCATTATGTGATTACATGAATGTATCCGGCCCGCTGGCCATGGTGGTTGCAGGATTATGCACAGGGAACAAAGGCAGAAGGGAAGCGATGTCGGAAAATACAAGAGACTATCTTGAAAAATTCTGGGAAGTAACAGATCATATTTTAAATGCTGTCTTATTCATGCTTATCGGCCTTGAAATAGTGAGAGTGAGTTTTCATTACAGTTATATCTATGTCTGTTTATTGATAGCGCTATTACTCATTTTGGTAAGATATGCATCGCTTTGGCTACCTGCCTTTATTTTTGGTTTCAGAAAAAAGCTGGAAAAGGGAACGCTGCCAATAATGGCCTGGGGCGGTTTGCGTGGCGGCATTTCCATTGCATTAGTATTGTCACTTACGGATGAATTACAGAGAAATATTTTTGTGCCGGTTACTTTTATTATTGTATTATTTTCAATTTTAATTCAGGGCCTCTCAATTGGCCGGTTGATAAAATATCATAACCGGAAAGTGGATAGAAAATAGTATCGCCAATGCAATGCGGTATTTTCATGTCTGCTATCTTTTCTTTTAATTTGATGGATTACTATTAAACAATAAATTAATGCTATAACTAATAGTAATAGGAATTAATGCTCC
>JALZAJ010000189.1 GCA_030948465.1 Bacteroidota bacterium | reverse complement strand
ATGGATGATCTTGGCCTGAAACAAAGCGTTGTAAAACTTTATAATATTAAAGAAACAGACCCGAAATTACTAAGAGAAAAAATTCAAAAGATCTCGCTTAAATGGGCTCCCTACCGCACGTATGCCTGCAGATATTTGTGGGGATGGAAAGACGCGTAATTTCTATTTCTTTTTTATCAGGGGATTATTGGTTCCGTTCACGAGGTTATCCACCACCACAAAATCAGGAAGTTTTGAGAAAAATTGCGTAAGGGTTTTGCACCCATAAGTACGCACATCAAAGCTGGGATCAAGCTTGCGTAAGTTAATGCCCAAAGTGGAAATATAAGCCTCGTTACTTTCATTGATGCTCATGTCGTACGCTTTATTTATAAGCTTGTTGTTTACAAGGGCTTTAGGGTTTAGCTTTTTAATCGTTTCCTTCTTTTCAAGCCTTTCTGTTTTGGGTTCCAGGTTCTCAACATAAGTAAAAATTTCGCACGACTTTACGAAGGCATTGGGTGTTTTTTGCTCACCAATTCCCATAACAAAAACTCCATCTTCTCTTATTCTTTTTGCCAGGCCGGTATAATCACTGTCGCTGGATACAATACAAAAACCGTCCACAAGATCGGCGTGTAAAATATCCATAGCGTCGATGATCAAAGCGCTGTCTGTTGAATTTTTTCCGGTAGTGTACGAAAATTTTTGAATAGGATTAAATGCCATTTCATTTAAGAGGCTTTTCCAGTGATTCATGTGCTGTGTGGTCCAGTCGCCATAAACCCTGCGTATGGTAACCTTACCGTATTTCGAAGCTTCTTCAAGAATAAGCTCCATTATTTTTGACTGCGCATTATCTCCATCAACAAGCAATGCAATTTTTTGATTTTTTAATTCCATAATATTTTTTATTGTTGCAAAACTATGATTAAATGCCCAGCCAACATGCACTTTATATAGGCAGTGGCTTTGATAAACCGCTTCTTCGCTATACCTATTGAGAGTAAATTTTGACACAATTCATTGATATATTTTAAGCACTTTTTTTTAAAAAAAGATCGCGATTATCAGAAAGATTTAACCGAAGTTTTCCTGCCTGAGGCTGGGATAAGCAGAACTGCTTTTTATAACCCCGAATCTTTTATCTTTGGCACTATCAAATTTATTTTATGAAGTTTATCGTTTCCTCCACGCAATTATTAAAACATCTTCAACAAATAAGTGGCGTTATAAATGCCAATACCGTTTTACCAATACTTGAAGATTTTTTATTTGATATAGAAAAAACAAACCTTACCATAGTGGCAACCGACCTGGAAACGGTGATGAAAATACACATGGATGTAGAGGCAAAAGACAGCGGCAAAGTGTGTATTCCTGCCAAGATATTATTAGAATCTCTTAAAAATATTCCGGAGCAACCGCTAACATTTAATATTGACAAAAATTTTGCTGTTGAAATTACCAGCGATAACGGTAAATACAAGGTGATGGGTGAAAATCCGGATAATTTTCCTAAAGAACCCGTTGCAGATACGGCAACTTCTTTTACACTTCCTTCTTCCGTATTAGCGACCGCAATTAACAAGTGCCTTTTTGCCGTAAGCAACGATGATCTTCGACCAGCCATGACCGGTGTTTTTTTTGAACTTAGTGAGAAGGCCATTACCTGCGTAGCTACAGACGCACACCGCCTGGTGAGGTTTTCAAGATTGGATGTTATCTGCCCGGGTAAAGACACGTTCATTGTGCCCAAGAAACCACTTACTCTCTTGAAAAGCATTCTTCCTTCTAATGATAATGAATTGAATATTTCCTATAACAGCAACCATCTTTTCGTAAAGCATGGCGGCACTGAACTGGTTTGCCGCCTTATTGATGCACGCTTTCCTGATTATAAAGTGGTGATCCCAACAGACAATCCTTATATGCTCACCGTTAATAAAAATGATTTTCAAAATGCATTGCGAAGAGTAAGCGTCTTCAGTAATAAAAGCACCAACCAGGTGGCGCTTACCATTACCGGAAGCGAATTGCAGCTTGCCGCCCAGGATGTGGATTTTAGTTTTGAAGGTAACGAACGCATGACCTGCCAGTACGATGGCGAAGACCTTCAAATAGCTTTCAATGCAAAATTTTTGATCGAGATGCTTAGCGCTGCTGATACGGACGAGGTTACGATTGAACTGAGTACGCCTACAAAAGCCGGCATTATTAAACCAACAGAAAAAGCAGAGAACGAGGAACTCCTGATGCTGGTGATGCCTTTGATGCTTAATAGTTAATTTACTTTCCCTTTCAAAAACATGCCGGCGATGCTCTTATAAAACAATAGATTTCCCCAGCCACAAAGGGCACTAAAAGCATTACTTTGCCAAAACGTTTTCCGGAGTGGCCTTTTTTCGCATAGCGTTAGCTTAAGTCAATGGTTAAGAGGTTACGAATAAGTTTTCATGGGAGATTGCCACAAAGTTTTCCTGTAACATTTTTTCATTTTAAATCTTTCCGTGGGAAAACTTTTCAATACCCCCAAAGGAATAAAAATATGTAGTCACGCAAGATATTGGCGCGGACGCCAACATAAGCAGGGAGCTCTTTTTAATACAAAAAATACATACCCGCATTAAGTATAAATGGCTTGTTTCACATATATAGCCTCTTATATTCACAAACATGCCTCTTGTTTCAGAAAACATAGCCTCTTGTTGCACAAACATGGCCTCTTGTTTCACAAACATGGCCTCTTGTTTCACATGCCCTCTTGTTTTACAAACAAGGCTCTTGTTTTACAAACATGCCCTTTTGTTTCACAAACGTGGCCTCTTGTTTTAAACGCAGAGGGCTTTGTATTGAACGCAAGAAGCCATGTGTAATAAAAATGGCGGCATTAAAAAAAATTTTTTATAAAAAATTTTATAACAAAAGCCATGTAACTAAGAAAACGGAAGTAAAGATGCTGAAGTTAGTAAATGGTTTTGACAGGTTATCCGATCCGGATATTGGCGTGCGTGCCACCCAGATCGTGGAGGCAATAACTAATAACTCAAATTTTCCAGCGCCTTCTCCGGCGGTTCCTGAAGCAAACGTAATACTTGCGGCATATTTCAATGCCCTTAGCGGGCGAATGCATTTATCTCTGGCTGATAATGAACAGGAAGTAATGTATTACACGGCCTCAATGTTGGCATGAGGAGCGGTTATTTTATACGTATTTTCGAGCCGCCAGTTTTTAGACTCTAAAACCTCTAATAGTATGGTGCGCATCTGATCGGCAGCTATTTGAGGGAGGTGACTTTTGATGGCCGAAATTTCTACCTGCTTTTTGCCATTCGCTTGTATTGCCGTAAGATCTTTCCTGTTTACAAGATTAAAAATTCCTTCATCAAAATCATAATATTTATAGTCCGGCTCAATGCTTAAAATCTGGGGTGCGGGAAATGACAGAAGCTTTATAACATGATTATTAGCATCGATTTCCCATGTACATTTTTCAAAATCAAAACCAACCAACACTTTTGCCTCAATAATTGTGAGAACCCTTTTAGTGGAAGGAATGAAGCCGAGGATCTTTTTTGTTTCTTCATAGTTATATAACTCATTAAATTGCCCCTCTGCACATACTATTTTAAAAACCTTACGAATACTTTCAACGATGGTATGTGAATTTTCAGCAACTACTTTGTTATTACCTTGTGCGGTGAGCTTCGAAACCAACAGCATAATGACGGCACCAGCAATAATACCGGCGACAAGGAGGCCTACAACATTTATGGACGCCGCATTTCGGTTAGAGGGAGTAAACAACTGCCAGAGTAAGAGCAGCAAAATTATACCAATCCCTATCCACATTATAAGTT
Source organism: Bacteroidota bacterium (assembly GCA_030948465.1). Lineage (GTDB taxonomy): Bacteria > Bacteroidota > Bacteroidia > Chitinophagales > Chitinophagaceae > Ginsengibacter. The sequence continues at coordinate 278 of JALZAJ010000189.1, read as the reverse complement.
GTGTGTTTTTAGGAAGTAGCTTTCTTTTCAAAATCGATAAATTGGTGAATCAGTCCTGCCTACAAATTTAATCTTATATTTCGTGAGTTGAAGCATGATAAAGCGCAAGAGCGTTTATGCAGATTGGTGGTTTTGAAAAAAGTTTCACCCCTGTAAAGCAACACGCCCCGATGTGTCGCGTGTTTCGCAGCAGAAACGCGGAGCAAGCTGCACGGATGATTTTGCAGCCTGGTAATTATGAACAACTTTAAGGGAGTCGCAACTAAACAGTTAAACTC
>JALZAJ010000183.1 GCA_030948465.1 Bacteroidota bacterium | reverse complement strand
GGAGCATTGGGCCAAACCAACCTCCGTATATAGAAGTGAAAATAAAAAGATTGTTATAAATAAACTATATATCTTTTTCATAAATAGGATCCAAATTTACTACGAAATTGTGGTTCACGAAGCATTGGCTTTTTCACTGCTACCTTGAGTACCTAATTCAGATAACGCAGTCAGGATAAAAGTATATCGGAAGGTATTCCTAACTCCTTATGGAATAACTTTGCCAATTCAAGGGTTAAAGGTTTTTGTTTATTCAGCAAAGCGGAAACATACCCCTTCGAACCAACCTTTCCTACGAGATCCTTGTTTTTTAAGCCCTTTTCCATCATCTTAATTTTTATGGCTTCAATCGGATCAGGAATTGGAATCGGATAATGCTTATCCTCATACTGTTTTATCAGAAGCAAGGCAACCTGTAATTTTTCTCCTTCCGGAGTATTTATTTTAGTTTTTTTGTCAAACATTTTGTCAACCCAAATTAAATAATCTTCGTATTCTTTCTTTGTTTGTATGATTTTAAGTTTCATATCTACCTTTTTTTATACTGAACAGTTGCAACATTAATTTTATCATATTCCGAATGAGAACCGAACCATTTATTTGTACTGTTTTAAATTCAAAAACAATCCTTACTACAAGCCTGTAATTATTACCCATTATATTAAATACCACTCTATCGTCGCCAACCAGGCTCGCGTTCCCGTAAAGCTTTTAGGTCATTAAAATTTTTAAAATCACAATTTAATAATCCGTGATACCACTCCTGCAATGCAATAGATGACTTAGGATATTTAATGCAATATTCAAGCAATGTTCTCCTCGTTATAATATTAAACACGCTACAAAGCTAATAAAGTTTACCAATAGAAAACTACCGCTGCCTCGAGGGGTGCTTTCAAAATGGCGCAAGTTTACCAACCTGTAACGAGTTAATTCAGATCTAAACTTCTATCTGAAAGGTTGAAAAAATACCGGAGATGTGAGAGATTATTAGTAATAAATTATCGCACTAAAAAAAAATTGCAGTCTCGCAGAAGGGGTTTTTCCGGCTGCTATTTTAAAATCAGTTCCTATGCTTCTACCTGCTGCATTTTCTGGGTCTTCTTTCTTTCGTCCTCATTAAGAATCACTTTACGCATACGAATAACTTTCGGCGTTACTTCGATGCATTCATCGTGCTGAATATATTCCATGCATTCTTCAAGGCTCATTTGTGTTTTAGGCGCAATGCGTGAAGCATCATCAGTACCACTTGCACGATGGTTCGTCAGTTTTTTTGGCTCTGTTGCATTTACAACCAAATCTCCTGGTTTAATATGTTCTGCAATTATCTGGCCTGCATACACTTCTTCTCCCGGATCTACAAAAAACGATCCCCTGTCATGTAATTTGTCTATAGAATATCCTGTTGTTCTTTCCTGGTTTTTAGAGATCAGCACACCATTATTTCTTCCCGGAATAAATCCCTTCCATGGTTTGTATTCAAGGAACCGGTGTGCCATTACCGCTTCGCCGGCAGTATTGGTAAGCATATTAGAACGTAACCCTATTAGCCCTCTTGAAGGAATTTCAAATTCAAGGTGTTGAATTTCGCCTTTGCTTTCCATAATCAGCATTTCGCCCTTACGTTGTGTTACCAGGTCAATTACACGTCCGCTATATTCAGATGGAACATCTACAACCAGGTTCTCATAAGGCTCACATTTTTTTCCATCAATTATTTTCGTAATTACCTGTGGTTGACCAACAGTAATTTCATACCCTTCGCGGCGCATAGTTTCAACAAGAATGCTCAGGTGTAAAATTCCACGTCCGTAAACCATAAAACTTTCAGCACTATCGGTTGGGCTTACACGAAGCGCCAGATTTTTTTCCAGCTCTTTTTCAAGCCTGTCTTTCAGGTGACGCGAAGTAACAAACTTTCCATCCTTACCATAAAAAGGAGAGTTATTAATACTGAACTGCATATTCATAGTAGGCTCATCCACACTGATAATAGCTAACGCTTCCGGGTTATCAAAATCTGCAAGCGTTTCTCCAATATTGAAACCTTCAATACCAACTACTGCACAAATATCACCGGCAGATACTTCACTTACTTTCTTTTTACCCAAGCCTTCAAACACATACAATTCTTTCACCCTGCTTTTTTGAACAGTCCCGTCAAGCTTCATCAATGATAAGGGCTGATTTTCTTTTATGGTTCCTCTTGCGACCTTACCTACTGCGATTCTTCCTAAAAAAGAAGAATAGTCCAGGGAAGTAATTTGCATTTGCAAGGTTCCTTCAGCAGTTGATGGTGGCGGTACTTTTTCAAGTATTACATCAAGAAGCGGAAAAATATTATCAGTTTCTTCCAGTGTTGTATTCATCCAGCCATGCTTGCTGGAGCCATAAATTGTTGGAAAATCAAGCTGCTCTTCTGTTGCATCCAGGTTAAAAAATAATTCAAAAACGGCGTCATGCACTTCATCGGGACGGCAATTAGGCTTATCAACTTTATTGATAACAACTATAGGATGAAGGCCTAATTGTAACGCCTTTTGCAAAACAAACCTTGTTTGCGGCATTGGCCCTTCAAAAGCATCAACCAATAAGAGAACACCGTCAGCCATTTTCAAAACACGCTCTACCTCACCGCCAAAGTCACTGTGACCAGGCGTGTCAATTACATTAATTTTTACATCTTTATAAGTAACCGAAACATTTTTACTGAAAATGGTAATGCCACGCTCTCTTTCAAGGTCGTTGCTATCCATTATCAATTCGCCTGTTTCCTGGTTGTCGCGAAAAATATTAGTCGTGTGCAAAATTTTATCAACCAGGGTAGTCTTACCATGATCAACGTGCGCTATGATAGCAATGTTTCTTATTTCCATGTTCCTGAATTTTTATCCACTGGCATTAAAAAATATACCTGGATTTTTTTAAGTGTGCGAAGGTACGCTAAAACACGCTCAAGGCAAGGACTAAACAGAAACTTAACAATAAAATTGTGCGTAATCCTGTCAAATTTGCAAAAATTTTTTTGGCTATTAATTTGATTAGGTTACCAAAAATTATTTAAATGAAAAGAAAACTTCCTTCCCTCAAGACGTGCCTTGTTTTGGACTTGATTGGGTGTGTTAGTTATATTGTTCCACCTTTCGGTCCCGTCTGGGCAATTATATCGGGGGTCATTTTTTATTTTTTATTTGGGAAAAAATTTGGTGTATTTGGTGGAATATTCTCTTTTATTGAAGAATTATTCCCTGGTATAGATCTAATCCCAACATTTACTATTGCCTGGTTTATAAGAAAGAATGAGATTGAAAAAGAGTTGAAAAAAATTAGTTATCAATAAATTGATTTTATTATAAGGTCAAAGCTAATCGTTGACGCAGATCTCTCCTGGAGCAGCTCCTTTCGGCAAAGGAATAAAGAAATCCGTAAGGAAACCCTTGGGGAAAATAATTTTCTTAGTGTACTTCGTGGATTGTGGGAAACTTAAACACTGATGTTATTTCCTTAGTGTACTTCGTGGCTTTGCGGAAATTTCTTTTGTATGCTTCGTGGCCTTGTGAGAAACTTAACACTGAAGTTATTTTCTTAGTGTGCTTCGTGGCTTTGTGAGAATTTCTTTTGTATGCTTCGTGGCTTTGTGAGAAATTTAAACCCTGAAGTTATTCCTTTGTGTGCTTCGTGGCTTTGTGAGAAACTTAAACACTGAAGTTATTTTCTTTGTGTGCTTCGTGGCTTTGTGGGAAACTTAAACACTGAAGTTATTTTCTTTGTGTGCTTCGTGGCTTTGCGGGAAATTTCTTTGTATGCTTCGTGGCTTTGTGAGAAACTTAAACACTGAAGTTATTCCTTTGTGTGCTTTGTGTCTTCATGGGAAATTTAATCGCTGCAATAAAAAATAAGTAGTTTTAGAAACTTAATTATTGCTATGAAGAAATATATCTTTTTACTGATGCTGCTTTCCGATTATTCTTTTGCACAGGATAGTATAACCATTCGTGATATTACCGCTGCCGAAAAAATTATCAGCCTGCACTTCACGGAAGCAAAAGAAGATTCTCTTTTACGCACCGTACAGGAACGGGCAAAAGAGTATGATAAGATGCATCGCTACTCTCTTGATAATTCAATCCCGATGACGATGGCGGAAAGCCCGCTTCTGCCTTACATGAATTTTAATAAAAAACAATTACCGGTAAATTTTAATATCCCTGCGGGAACTGATCTTCCGGCCAACAAAAATGATCTTGCTTTCTATTCCATTCCTCAGTTGGCCTCCTTAATAAAAAATAAAAAGATAACCTCAGTTGATCTCACAAAATTTTTTATTAGCCGGTTAAAGAAATATGGAGACACGCTTCAATGTGTGATTACATTAACGGAAGATATGGCTATGAAGCAAGCGGAGGAAGCAGATAAAGAAATTGCCGCGGGAAAATACCGTGGCTTGCTGCACGGGATACCTTATGGGATTAAAGATCTATTTGCCGTTAAAGGAACAAAAACTACCTGGGGCGCTGAACCATATAAAACACAGATGATAGATAATGACAGTTACGTGTACACGAAATTAAAAGAAGCCGGCGCAGTGTTGATTGCCAAATTAACTTTAGGCGCTTTAGCAATGGATGATTATTGGTTTGGCGGCCGCACAAAAAATCCATGGAACATGCTGGAAGGATCCAGCGGCTCCTCTGCGGGCTCAGCGGCAGCGACTGTCGCGGGATTGGTTCCATTTGCCATAGGCACCGAAACGTATGGTTCGATAATATCTCCGTCAACCGTTTGTGGCGCAACAGGATTAAGACCAACCTTTGGCTCAGTAAGCCGCAGCGGTGCAATGACACTCTGCTGGAGCCTCGATAAAGCAGGACCCATTTGCAGAAGTGCAGAGGATGCAGCGATTGTTTTTAATTATTTACATGGCACTGATAGGCTGGATGCCGCTGCCGTAAACATGCCGTTTAATTATACCGGCAAAGCCGATTTGTCAAAAATGAAAATTGCTTATGCAAAAAATTATTTTGGCAAAAAAGATACCTTAGGAAATGAAGATGCCGTACTGGATATTTACCGGAAAGCCGGCGCCCAATTAATTCCCGTCAATTTTCCTGATTCAGGTATTTATAATTTTGACATCATAGGAATTGTAATTGGCTCAGAAAGCGCGGCGGCATTTGATGGCTTTACAAGAACGGGGCTTGATGATAAAATGACCCGGCAGGGCAAAGGGGAATGGCCTAACTATTTTCGTGCCGCAAGATTTATTCCGGCTGTGGAATATATCAATGCTAACAGGCATCGCTACCTGCTGGTGCAAAAAGTAAACGAAGTAATAGAAAAATATGATGTGATCATTTGCCCAACATGGGTTGGGAACCAGGCTGCAATAACTAATTTAACCGGCCACCCTGCTATAAGTATGCCTACAGGTTTTAATAAAGAACACTCACCCACAAGCATTACGCTGGTCGGAAAACTATATGATGAAGCAACATTGCTTGCAATAGCAAAAGTGTACCAGGATGCAACACAATGGAATAAAATGCATCCGGAGTTTTTTAAATAATGAACATCCGATAAAAAACCAGGAAGATTAATCAGGGCGTTAATTCTCGATCGAAGGATGAGAATTCCTGTTATGATTCTAACATAAAAGATTACAGGATTTTAATTTTTTTCATAATAAAACTAACAAGATGAATAAAGTGCTTTTTTCTACCCTGATGATTTTTATTAGCCATTTTTCATTTGCCCAAACAAAAAACATCACGGGCTTCTATGAAAAAAATGTTGAGAAGCAATTAAATCTCGAATCATCTTTTGATAAAAATTTAAGCAAAGAAAATATTGGTGAAAATATTAAGCTGCTTTCTGCAAAGCCACACGCAATAGGCTCGCCCGGCAGTAAAGAAAATGCTGAATACATCTTAAGCCTCTATAAAAAATGGGGATGGGATGCAAAAATTGAAACATTTCACGTGTTGTTTCCAACACCCAAAACGAGGCTGCTGGAAATGACAGGTCCTACTTCTTATAAAGCTTTATTGAAAGAGCCAGCATTAAAAGAAGATGCAACATCGGGTCAGAAAGATCAACTGCCAACATACAATGCGTGGAGTGCTGATGGTGACGTTACGGCCGAACTGGTATTTGTAAATTATGGGCTTCCCCAGGATTATGAGATGTTGGATAAAATGGGCGTTAGTGTGAAAGGCAAAATTGTTATTGCAAAATACGGCCATAGCTGGCGCGGAATAAAACCAAAGGTAGCACAGGAACATGGCGCTATCGGTTGCATCATCTACAGCGACCCGATGGACGATGGATATTTTGAAGGAGATGTGTATCCTAAAGGCGCTTTTAAAAATGAATACGGCGTACAAAGAGGATCCGTCATGGATATGGTAATCTATCCGGGAGATCCTTTAACTCCGGGAGTTGGTGCTACCGGAGATGTTAAAAGACTCGATAGATTATCGGCTCCCAATCTTTTAAAGATTCCGGTACTCCCAATCAGTTATCATGATGCGACGCCTTTACTGGAGTCGCTCGTGGGGCCCATTGCTCCTGACAACTGGCATGGCGGACTGCCTTTCGCTTACCACATTGGCCCTGGCAAAACAACCGTTCATTTGAAAGTTGCTTTCAATTGGGATATCGTTCCCTGTTATGATGTGATTGCCAAAATAGAAGGTTCAAAATTTCCTGATGAATGGGTAATACGCGGTAATCACCAGGATGCCTGGGTGAATGGCGCAGCGGATCCTATCAGCGGCCAGGCGGCACTGTTAGAAGAAGCCAAATCAATCGGTGAATTGTTGAAAACCGGCTGGAAACCTGATCGTACGCTGATCTATTGTGCATGGGATGGGGAAGAACCTGGCTTGCTCGGCTCCACGGAATGGGTAGAGGAGCATGAAAAGGAACTGCAGCAAAAAGCGGTTGTTTACATAAATTCCGATGGCAATGGACGGGGTTTTTTAGGCGTGGAAGGCTCGCATGCTCTTGAACCTTTAATGGATGAAATTTCAAAAGAGGTTATTGACCCGCAAACAAATGTGAGTGTTTTTGAAAGAAAAAAAGCCCACATGGTGATCCAGGCAACAGGAAATGACGCAAAGAAAAAAATATTAGATGAAAAAGATTTGACCATCGGCGCTATGGGATCCGGCTCAGACTATTCTGCTTTTATACAGCACGCAGGAGTACCCTCGTTGGATATTGGATTTGGAGGTGAAGATGAAGGCGGTGAATATCATTCCATCTATGATTCGTATGATCTGTATGCTAAATTTAAAGACCCCGGATTTCAATATGGAGTTACTCTTGCAGAAACAGCCGGCCATGCTGTTTTAAGAATGGCCAATGCCGATGTATTGCCATTTGACTTTACCCATCTTTATAAAACAGTGGATGAATATTCAAAAGACCTGATATCCCTTTTGCAAAAAACACGAGAGACGACTGATATAGAAAATCAAATCATTAATTCCGGTGGCTATGCTGCAGGTGAAGATCCTACCAAAAAATATATTGTTCCTGTTGTCAAAACGGATGTGCCTTATCTCGATTTTTCCCCTTTACAAAATGCATTAGAGCAATTGAAAAAAAGTACCGATAGTTTGAAAGCTATTTATCAACAGAAAATAAAAAACAACAATGTAACGGACGCTTTTAATCAATCCCTGTATAAAGCCGAGCAACAATTACTCAATGAAACCGGTTTACCACGCAGGTCATGGTATAGGCATACATTATATGCACCCGGGTTTTACACAGGTTATGGTGTAAAAACAATGCCCGGAATACGGGAAGCTATCGAGCAAAGAAAATGGAAAGAAGCGCAGGAGCAAATAGAGATTGATGCTAAAGCGATTAATAGACTTTCGGAATATTTGGTTAGGATGGCCCAGGAGAAATAAGATGTTTTTGGATTATATTTTTTATTTATAAGTTAGACTTAACTGATAAAATGAGCAGTATTCGACAAATAAAAAAAGGGTTCGACTTTTTAAAATCGCTTCCCTTTTTTGTGGTGTGGGGCGAACTACTTTATGTAACTACTGTATTCACTTTCAGAAAATAGGGGACAAATAATGGGGACAACTCAACCAGGAATAGTACTACTGATAAAAAAATGCATCGCACAAGAAAACCGCGTGTTGAAAAATATATATATTCACCCCCCGTAAACTCTCATTCTCAACCAAATATTTGTTCAAAAAAATACCGTTAAATTATTCCATAAAGGCATATTACTGCTTATATTGGATTTTAACAAGATTGAAATAGTGCAGCACCAAAATAGGATTTTAGAAGTCCTATACAAAATAACAGCTTGGGTTCGGTGTAAATGTTTAAACCCTACTGAAAATTGAAAAGGCATTTTGCAAAAGGGCATTATCGGTCCAAGAAGCAGCTTTTCCGCAACTTGATTTGGATAACTAATGTTGTCATAATTTAATTTGGAAGAGAATTTCTTTTTATAAAAGCGGCTTCCCATTTGCGACTGTGAATGCACTGTTTATATGCATGCTCCTTTAACTGTGTATACCAGCTTTTATACTTCATTTATAATTTTTTTTATGCCCCGGTACTATCAGGTCTGTTCTATTTATAAAAGCAAATCGTACCATCGTTTGTAAGGCTTCCTGTAGGAACGTTAATGTTCGAAATCCCATGCGTTGTAAAGCGACCAGTCGCTCCCGCAAACCTTCCGGTACCTCCTGTAATTATATTATTATTAGTGACCAGTACATCACCATTTTTATCCGGCCCCTCTACAGATCCGCTGAAAGTTGTAAATATTTGACCTCCTTCTGCCGTAAAAGTTGTCATGCCGGTAACTTTAGGGAAACTATCTAAATATACTGTACCCACAAAAGTTGATTTTCCAATAGGGGTTCCTTTACCCGTTCCCGTAATTTGGTGTACTGTAGGAGAAATATCTTGGCCTAATGTCTCAAATTTAGATTTGAAAGGAACACACTCTTTCCTGAAACCCTGCTTCTGGCAACTAGTGATAAGAAATCCAAAGCCCGCAATCAAAGCAATGACTGCAACCAAAAGATTTGAGCGGTACTTAGAAAATAACCTTCGTTGATAAATTAATTGATGGAGAGGAGAACTTCGAAATAGTAAGTTTTTAGAGTTTGATAATGGTTTCATAATATTCATAATATATATTTTAAGTGTTTAAAAGATATTTTAAGCATAGTGGCAGTAGTAATCAGCCAGGTTGGGAAAATAACCAGGCTACAAAAGTTAGATTTATCATTTGTTTATAAATCTTTTAATAAGCCGCTAATCTTCTATGACATTCATCTAATGTAATAGTACCATCGAATGTAGCGCTTCCTATAGGAGTGTAAGTGTATGCATTAGCCTTTTGTATAAAGTTACCCGTTGCCCCCGCAAACCTTCCAGTACCTCCTGTAATTGTATTATGATTAGTTATTAACAAAATGCCATTGGCATCTGGACCAATAACAGATCCCGTAAAGGTTGA
>JALZAJ010000174.1 GCA_030948465.1 Bacteroidota bacterium | reverse complement strand
GGAAACTGGTAATCATGGATAAATATTATAATTCAAAATAATTATTAAATTTGCCCTTACCCTTCAAAGTAAAAAAAATGAAGAACAAGCTGTTCATTTCACTCGCCGCATTCGCCGTCTTTGCTGTAACAGGCTGTGGTAAATCCGGAAAATCCAAAGGCCCCAAAAATGATTACGGTCAGCTTGTGGGTGCTGCGCCGGCTACCCGCTACACACTGCCTAAGCCTCCGGGAATGGTTTATATTCCACCAGGAACTTTCCACATGGGACCAAGTGACGAGGATGTAAATTATGCGTTTACAGCCCGGAATAAGCAGGTTTCTATTAGTGGGTTTTGGATGGATGCCACGGAAATCACTAACAATGAATACCGTCAGTTTACTAATTATGTAAGAGATTCAATAGCAGGTAAACTAATGGGATTCGTGAAGCAGGGCTCTGATGGAAACGAGTATCTGGACTGGAAAAAAGTAGCTACCATTAAATGGAACGATAAGGCAACTATGGAAAAAGTAGATGCCATGATCGTTACTCCTGATAATAGAATATTTGGGAAAAAAGAACTTGATCCACTGAAGATCGTTTATCATTCCGAGACTTTCGATTTCAAGGAAGCTGCAAAAAGAGAAAATGCAAATGTTCCAAGAGGTAAGTTTATCGTAAAATATGACATCCCTGTTTATCCGGATTCATTGGTCTGGGTTAGAGATTTCGCTTACTCTTATAATGAGCCCATGGCTAAACAATATTTCAGCCATCCAGCTTTCGGAAACTATCCTGTAGTAGGTGTAAACTGGAAACAGGCAACTGCTTTTTGCGAATGGAGAAGCCAATATTTAAATTCTTATTTGATCAATAAAAACCGGTCTACTGAATCGCCATTCCGTCTTCCAACAGAAGCACAATGGGAATATGCCGCAAGAGGCGGAAGATCGCAATCTCCTTATCCATGGGGCGGCCCATATCTCAGAAATAAAAAAGGATGTCTTTTGGCAAACTTTAAACCCGGACGTGGTAATTATCCTGAAGATGGCGGATTTTATACTGTACGGGCTGATGCCTATTGGCCAAACGATTTCGGACTTTACAATATGGCGGGTAATGTTTCTGAGTGGACTTCTTCTTTATATTATGAGGGGTCTTACAATTTTCAACACGATATGAACCCCGATGTACGCTGGAATGCTAAAGATCAGGATCCTCCGCGCATGAAGCGTAAGGTTATTCGTGGTGGCAGTTGGAAAGATGTAGGCTATTTCCTGCAGACAAGTACAAGAGCTTACGAATATCAGGATACATCTAAATCTTATATAGGCTTCCGTTGCGTAATTGATTTACCACCCGTTACCGGTAAAAAAGGTAGAAAATAAATAGAAAATAAATAGAAAATAAATAGAATAAATTTTTAACAAAAATCTTACTGCCTGTATTAATATTAGTTTAATATGGGCAGTGTATTTTTATAAGATCAATAAATAAAATAAACTTTAAACAAACCAATAAAATTCAATTATCATGCCCCACAGAAAAAGAACCTTTCTAACCCTTATTGATGTATTAGTAAGCGCCGGTGCTGCTGTAATAATATTTGCCGCCTGGGCCAAATTAACTCATCAATCCTATGCAGATACCATGCTAACTGTAGGCATGTGGACTGAGACCGCTATTTTTCTTGTTTATGCCGGTATCGAATGGGTAAAACCTAAAAAGCATGAAGAAGATATTCAGCCTGGCGAAGAAGAAGTTGCTGTAGTAAAAGGTAATCCTGCATTAGCTTCAATGGACAAAATGCTTCTAGAAGCAGATATAACACCAGTTAATTTAAAGAGATTAGGAGATAACTTCCAAAAATTAGGAACAACGGTTTCTAACATCGGAGAAGTTGGAGACGTGGTGAAATCTACCGGTGATTTTTCAGCTAAAACAAAGGAAGCCACTTCCGCTCTTGGAATGATGAAAGACGCTTACGTAAATTCTGCAAACACTATGAGCAATTTCAACAATGCTGCTGACAGTGCAAAAGGTTTTCACGACCAGGTGCAGGTACTTACAAAAAACCTGGGATCATTAAACACCATTTACGAGCTTGAGCTCAACGAAAGTAATAATCATCTAAAAACGTTAAACAGTTTTTACGGTAAGATGGCTGAAGCAAGTAAAGTAATGATGTCAACTGTTGATGACGCTCAATCCGCTAAAGAACAAATAGGCGCCCTGGCAAGTAATCTTGGCAAGTTGAACCAGGTGTATGGCAATATGCTTAGTGCTATGCAGGGAAGACAATAAGTAAGACTTAAAATCCAATTTTACTAATTAATACAGAAAAAAAATAATCATGGCCTTACCCAGAGAACCGCGGCAGAAGATGATCAACATAATGTACCTGGTACTAACCGCTATATTGGCGTTGAATGTATCTGCCGAGGTAATTAATGCATTTAAAGTTGTAAATGATAGTTTGATAACTTCCAACGCTAACATCACGTCTTCAAATGAAACTTTATATAAATCCCTTGAAGCAAAGCTTGCCGATCCCCAATCAGCCGAAAAGGCCAGGATTTGGGAGCCACGCGCAATGCAAGCCAGAAAATATTCTGCAGACCTGACCAATTATATTGAAGATTTGAAAACAGACCTTAAAAAGGGAGCCGATCTTAGAATGAAATGGAATGATGTAAAAAAGGACAGTGTTGAAGACTATAGAATGGATAATTTGGATGCTTCTACGAGATTGTTTGAAACAAATGGAAAGGGTAGAGAACTTGAAGCCAGATTACAAAAATATAAAGAGGATATGCTTCATATTGGCTACCCTGCAGATTCTTCCATAATGAAAGAATTCAAAGCAACCTTTCCGGTTAATATTGTACCGCCCGTAGGTCTTGATGGTACAAAAAAAGACTTCACACAAGCTTTCTTTCACATGACTCCTACTATTGCCGCATTAACCATGTTAAGTAAGTTTCAAAATAATATTAAGAACGCTGAAAGCGAAATTGTTACTTATTGTCATAGCCAGATTGGTGCAGTGAAAGTAATTTACGATCAGTTTGCCGCGTTAGTTGGGCAAAGTTCCAATTATGTAATGCCAGGACAGGAAATTCAAATCACTGCGGGTGTAGGAGCTTACAGTAAAGCAGCTCAGCCGCAAATCAGTATTAATGGAGCGGGGCAATCGCTTGATGCTGACGGCAGAGCAGTTTATAAGTTTAATGCGAGTGGCGCGGGTAATCACACTGTTCCGGTAAATGTAACTTACACAAAGCCTGATGGTACAAAAGAATCAAAATCATTTAGCGTACAATATACAGTTGGAACCCCTGGTGGTGCAGCAGTGATGCTTGACAAAATGAATGTGTTTTATACCGGTGTTGAAAATCCAGTAAGTATCTCATCGGGTACTGGCTGGGATAAGACAAAAGTTTCCATGGCTGGCGGAACATTAATTTCTGCCGGAGGTGCCGGAAAGTATATCGTAAAGGTGACCAATCCGGGTAAAGCTTCCATTACGGTAAATGCAGACGGTAAAGCAAGCACCTTTGATTTCCGGGTTAAGCGAATCCCCGATCCTATAATAGCAGTTGGCCCCAGCGAGGGAGGCCGTGTTCAGTCAGTTGTTTTCAAAAACCAACAATATGCAAGGGCTGAACTTAAAAACTTTGACTTCGATGCAAGGTTTAGTGTGGTAAGCGCTACTGTTTATTTTAATGGCGCTAACTTTCCAAGTGTGCAAACGGCAACTATTTCGGGTGGTAATCTCGGAGGCATTTCTTCCTTGTTAGCGAAATGCGTTCCTGGCACAGGAGTTTATTTTGATAACGTAAAAGTTCAGGGACCTGATGGTGTGGTACGTTCCATTCCAGGTCCAGGTTTCATATTATACTAAAGAGTAAATTAAAAAATGGTTATGAAAAAAATAGTTGTAAAATGTTTAATGCTTGCCTTATGCTTTGCCATGGTAGGAAACGCAGCGGATGCACAGGCTAAGAAAAAACGTGTGGTAAAAAAACGTACGACCGCCAAGAAAACCACTAACTCCAGGACAAAGGCGAATATTAATCCTGCGGTTAAAGCGGATACTGCTGTGGTTATTGCACCTCCGAAAATTGACAGCCTTCCTATTCCAATCGTGAAGAAGTCGTTGCGACCTAATGATGCGATAGAAAGGAACCTCGTTACAGAGAGAACCCCACTGCCTTATGAACATTTAAGAGAAGACGATGCCGTTTACAGGCAAAAAATATGGCGCGAAATTGATACGCGTGAGAAAATGAATCTTCCTTTCCGGTATTCGGCAAATGATAATAATGGCAACCAGCGTTTTATTTCCATTCTGTTCAAAGCTATACAAGACGGTCCGGATAATGGAGGAGTTACGGTATTCAATGCCATCGATGACCGGTTTACAACCCCGATGACCGTAGGTGAAGTCGCTAAGGTAGTTTCTGGTGGAAGTGTTTCAGTACCTATTTATGATTCTTTAGGAAATGTAACAGGCTACAAGGAAACTGTGGCAGAAGTAAATCTTGATTCATTTTATAAGTTCCATATAAAGGAAGAAGTAATTTTTGATAAGCAAAGTTCCAGGTTATTTTGGAGAATATTGGGCATCGCACCAGTAAAGAATATTATCACGTCACAGGGTATTGATCTTGGCCCGACCGAATTATTCTGGGTTTACTATCCTGATATGCGGCCCATTTTTGCAAAGTTCGAAGTTTATAATGGCAAAAATTATGGCGCTCGTATGAGTTGGGAAGAGCTTTTTGAGAGCCGTATGTTCTATGGAAGAATTATTAAAAGCACGTTAGATAATCCCTTTGATGAATACCTTTCGCAACAGCAAGGCTTAAAAGATAACCGTATTTTACAATTGCTGGAAGGAGAAAATATTAAAGATAAAATATTTAATTACGAACAAAATTTGTGGAGTTATTAAGTGATCATTTAGCAACTATTTTAGTAAAAGGAAGCACTGCTTCCTTTTTTTGTGGAAAAAATTTTAGATATATACAACGTTGTTGTAAAATAAGTTCCATTAATATATTAAATTTACACTGGTTTTTCATAGGATATTGGATTTAACAGGGACTGGATTTTTATCCTGGTCCCTTTTTTATTAAATCCTATCAGTAATTTAATTTCCCTTTTACTCTTCTTTCATTGAATTTTTAAAATGTTCCGCTATTATAGTTGCTTTGAAGGTGCCCGTAACTTCAGCAAGTTCCTGGTAGGAAAGTTCTTTAATTTTCTTTACCGATTTAAATTTTTTTAAAAGTGTATCAGCGGTATTTTTTCCAATGCCTTTTATCATCTCCAATTCATTTATAAAAGTTCCCCGGCTTCTCTGGTTTCGGTGAAACCCAATTCCAAATCGATGCACCTCATCTCTTATCCTTCTTATTAGTTTCAGGCTTTCACTATCCCATGGCAGTTTGATCGATTGCTTGTCTCCGGGGAAAAAAATCTCCTCTTCATTTTTAGCGAGCCCGACAATGGTTGTTTTGCCTTCCAAATTTAATTCTGATAATCCCTCCACGGCTGCATTAAGCTGTCCTTTACCTCCATCAATTATTATAAGCTGCGGCAAAGGAAGGTTTTCATTTAATATGCGTTTATACCTTCTGCACACAACTTCTTTCATACTGGCAAAGTCGTTAATACCACTTACGGTTTTTATATTAAATTTCCTGTATTGACTTTTATCAGGCATACCATTTCTAAAATAGACCATCGCCGCAACCGGATAACTTCCCTGGAAATTTGAATTGTCAAAACATTCAATTTGTTCCGGTAGAGCCGGCAGATGCAGATCACTTTGCAATTTTTGTAACACTTTTTGTTTTTCCTTATCAGACTTTCCTTCCAACTGAAGCATTTTTTTCTTTTTTAATTCCTCAATGAAATAATTCACATTTTTTTCGGACAGTTCCAGGAGCTTTTTTTTGTCGCCCGCTTTTGGTACAATTACACTAATGGCACTTTCAGGATATTCAATTTCAAATGGAACAATTATCTCATTTGATTCACTATGGAACGTTGACCGCAATTGAGCGATAGCAAATAATAAAACTTCTTCAGAAGTTTCATCCAGCTTGGGTTCCAGAATTGTAGTCTTCGTAAGAATAATGGTTCCTTCACTTACCATTAGATAATTTACGTAGGCGATATGTCCATCTTTCAATATTGAAAATACATCCACATTACCTACGTGCTCATTTACTACCTTCGATTTGGCTTTATAATTTTGCAGATGGTCAATTTTTTTTCTTACGGCCTCCGCCTTTTCAAATTTCAGTTCATTAGCCAAATGTTCCATTTCATTTTTAAAATGCTGAATAACGGGATTCAGGTTTCCTTTCATAAGGTTCTTTAATTGAGCCAGGCCTTCACTGTAATCAGCGGCTGTTTGCAAACCTTCGCACGGGCCTTTACAGTTGCCCAGGTGGTATTCAAGACAAACCTTAAACTTTTTCTTTTTAATATTACCTTCTGTCAGGTTGAGCTTGCAGGTTCTCAATTGCACGTTTTGTTTTATAAAAAGAAGTAATTCTCTCACCTTTCCCACGGACGTAAATGGGCCAAGGTATTGGGAGCCATCGTTTATTTTAGACCTGGTTAAAAACACACGCGGGAATGGCTCATTTTTAATAACGAGATATGGATAAGATTTATCGTCCTTAAGATTTATATTGAATTTGGGCTGAAATTGTTTAATAAGGGAATTCTCAAGTAAAAAGGCGTCCTGCTCACTATCAACAATCGTGAATTCTATTTTATTTATACGCCTTACAAGCTCATGAGTTTTATATCCGGTAAAGGTTTTGGTAAAATATGAACTTATTCTTTTGCGAATATTTTTTGCTTTACCAACATATATCAACTCATTTTGATCATCAAAATATTTGTAGATGCCTGGTTGTTTTGGTAACGTTTCTATTAAAGTTTGGAAAACATCAGTAGTCATTACAATTAATTTATAGACTTAGAATGAGCCTGAAATTATTAATTATTAAAATCCCATTTCACCATCATTTCTTTAACATGCGGTTCGCTAGCCGGGGATTCTTCAATTGTTCTTATGCTAAACCATTTATTACTTTCCCATGTAAATTGAGAGGTTACATGATGGCGGTTAACCGTATCCTCTTTTACCATATAAACTCTTTGAACAGTATTTTTTACCGGATCAATATAAACATCCCAATGAATTAATTTTATAGAATCAGGCAACCTTGCCTTTACATCGTAAGAGAAGGTAAACGCATTAACGGTTTGATCGAGAAAAGATTTGCCGCTATATAAATTTATTAAAGAAATGGAATCGATAACCGGGTGAAGAAAGGGTGATGCCAGCACTCTTATATCTTCTCTTTTGAGCCATTCAGAATCCTGCTTCGGGCCAACAATTGTTATTTTTAAGGGGGTAACAGGTAAATTATCGATCTCCCGAAGTTGACCAAGTATGAAATCGGTAACCGGGAAAAAAGGGACCAGCGTATCCTTTGAAACACCATTTAACCCATGCTTTGGTTCATTTTGATTACACGAGCACACCAGTATCCCGATGACTAAAATTGCCCGGAAAATTTTTTGCATTTGCAAAATTACGAATAAAAAAAAGCCGCTGCAGGGTACGATGCAACGGCTTTTGAAAATGGTAGTTAAAAAATAAAAACGAGAAACTAAAAATTTTATTGCTTATAAAATTATTATTTACTTATCCCAATTCTTATTCCATAGTCGATCAAATGTTCTTTAACGGTATAATCTTTTTGATAAGTAGATAGCCATTGATAACGAATATTGGGACCTATATTCCATTTAAATTTACTGGACCTGAATGTCACAAAAGGAGCAAAATTGCTGCTAAAATTCCACTCACGTAAAAGGTCCGGTACGTTTACATAATTTTTTCCGTCTGAAGAAAGTATATATGCATCTGCTTTAAGAACTAAAGACGGTTCAACATTGGCGGCTATATTTAGTTGGATTTTGTCATTTCCCCAAATAGTATATTGCAGGCCAACCGGCAAAGAAGCCTGCAAATTATAGTTGTGCAAAGTTGTTGTTGATATACCCGTTCCATCTCCGTAATGAGTTACAAAACTACGCGAGTAAGTATTTCCTGTAGAAGGATCTTTCAATAATAATGTATTGAGCGTGGGGTGTACCTCATTTGAAATTATGTTATATCCCGACCTTGAAATATGAGTGCCAACGGTGAAGTGAAAATTTTTGGCAAATAAATAATTCATTTGTAATCCGGCTTCGTAGCCAAAAGTTGCGTTATGAAGAACTTGCCTACTTTTTTGCATAACCTGAGGTAAAGCGATTGATAGATTAGGATTAACTTCCTGCTTTATAGGTTCACCCCTAAATGAAACGGAACTTATAAAAGGGGCGGCATAGTATGTCCAGCTAATTTTCTCGTTTCTCTTTTTACCAGCTTTTAAATTAGCAGCAGAATTTTCACTTGTTACTACTTCTGTATTCATTTTGTCAATGGTAATAAGGATTGCTAAAGTTTGATTGGGTACGAGCGAAAGATCGTAATATATGAGGTTATTATTTTTAGAACCGGGCAACCCGGCCTCTAAAAGTTCGCCGTCAACTTTAAGCTTAATTAATTTTAAGTTAGAATGGTCATATAAAATATTGCCCGTGTTATCAGATTGTTCGCTGCTATTTGGAGTATTATCAATTTTATCTTTTTCTTTCGATATATTATTTAAGTTTTTGGCATCTTCATCGGAGTTCGGTAAATAGGGTTCATTGTTGCTTACAGGTTGGTTTAATATTTTTTTGTTTTCACTAACAGGGAGCCCACCGGGCGAAGGATTAATGTTTGTTGAATTCTTTTTTGAAAAAGAATTATTGCCTGTTTGTGATAAAGGATTTGGAATTTGCGAAAAGGAGATTTCGTCCTTAATTGCAGGTTGTTTAAATTTATTATTTGGGTCAATTCTGCGAGTGTCAACCATTGCGGAGGGCTTGTTTTTATTTATTCCGGAACTCAATTCACTTGTTTTATCAACTCCCCTTTTCAGTGAACTTGCCTGGGAAACATCTGGTTTTTTATCGCTGCGGGTATTAATGTATCCTATAAATACAATGGAAAAGATTAAAAGAAGAGACATCATAATAGACGGCCATCTTCTGCCCGGATGCAAATCGTTGTAGATGCCATGCCAAACTTTTTTTGAAGGAGCCATTTTAAATTGATTCGCCTGCTCTTTCAGGGACAGCTCAAAATCGTCGAAGTAAAAGTTTTCGTCCATTGTTCACATATTTAAGCAGTAGTAGAAGGGTAATAAGAGTTAATTTATCTTTAAGCAAAATAGTTTTAAACGATCAAATACTTCCAGAAGCCATCCTTACCTTTTGTCTCGGCTGCTGGAGGATTTTGTTTTTCATCAAAATATCTTCAAGCATTGATTTTGCTCTTGTATATTGGGATCTGCTGGTACTTTCCTCAATATCAAGTATAGAAGCGATCTCTCTGTGCGAATACCCTTCAATTGCATACAAATTCAAAACAGTCTTGTATCCCAGCGGCAACAATCTTATACATTCAACTACTTGCTTTGCCTGCAGCAATGAAGGAATATTGTTCTCATTAAGATGCATAGTGCTTGCATGAAAGAGATCAACACTATCACTGAACTTCTTATTTTTCTTAAGGATATTGATACACGTGTGTACGATTATTCTTCTTATCCAACCCTCAAGTGCGCCCTGCCCGCGAAATTGATGTATCTGAGAAAACACTTTTATAAATCCTTCCTGCATCATATCTTCCGCATCTTCACGGTTCCGGGCAAATCGATAACAAACTCCTAACATACGAGGGCTAAAACGGTTATACAAAGCTTCTTGTGTAGATGCAATGTTCTTAAGACAGCCCTGAAGCATTTGCTCTTCTGTCATAAAATTTTTAGTGGTTTAACCCTACTAAGATATGACAAAAATCAGGGATAATCGCTGCATCATTTTAAAAAATAATAGCGATTATTTTAATAATATGTCATGAAAGGAATAATAGGATAGATGAATTTAATTTGCCCCCTAAACCTGACAGAGACACCTTTTTATTTTTTCTTTAAGCTATCCGGCGGATATTGAGCCTCTATCGCTTTGCGGGTATTAGTTGTCCAATGGGAAATTGCTAGTTTTTGCGAATCACTCAGTACTGCGTCCCTGTGTATAAGTGTATAAGAGGTAAGAGGCATATCGCCTGATTTTATTTCTTTATTTATTTCATCAAGCGTCTTATACTGTCTCCTTATTTTATAAGCAGCAAATTCAGAAAAATTTAGACGATGCTTACCTTCATTTATGTGACCATCCATAAACCAGGCAACAGGCTGAATACTCCAATACCATGGATATTCAGAATGATTACTATGGCAATCATAGCATGCAGTTTTTAATGTGTTGCTTACATCTGCGGGAATGGTATATTTTGCAGTTATATCATTTGT
>JALZAJ010000117.1 GCA_030948465.1 Bacteroidota bacterium | reverse complement strand
ATGGCCGGTCGCCTGAAAGATGTTGTAAATGAAAAAGACTTCGAAAAAAGAGCGGTTCTTATTAAAGAGGTTGAAGACCTTGAACATGTAAATGACGAGTACACACATAGAATATTTACTGAATTAGGGCGAAACTTCATCACACCTTTTGACCGGGAAGACATTCACTACCTCGCTACGTCACTCGATGATATCTGCGATTATATTTACGCATCTGCAAAAAAAATAAATTTTTATAAAGTGAACCCGGATGATGTGGGGTTTAAAAAAATGGCGGAGTTAATTTTAAATAGTTGCAATGAAGTGCAAAAAGCCGTTGTTGAACTAAGAGATATGAAAAATCTCAGAAAAATTACTGATGCGATGGTTTTAATTAATAGCATTGAAAACCAGGCTGACGATATATTTGACATGAGCATTGAAAATCTTTTCGAAAATGAACCTGATGCCAAAGAAGTAATTAAAAAGAGAGAGATCTACCAGGTTATGGAAATAGTAACCGACAAATGTGAAGATGCCGCTAACGTGATTGAATCGATCATAATTAAATACGCATAAACAGGTTCTTTTTACAGAAGCCATTTTTAAAAGTTTCGTATGCTCACTTTTCTTATAATCATTATTATTCTTGCGCTGATCTTTGATTATGTAAACGGTTTTCACGATGCGGCAAATTCAATAGCTACTATAGTCTCCACTAAAGTATTAACGCCATTCCAGGCTGTAATGTGGGCGGCTGCTTTCAACTTTATCGCTTTTTTTATTTTCAGGGAACATAAGGTTGCCGAAACCATTGCTAATATAATTTCGGAAAACATTATCAACTTCAAAGTACTTTTATCAGCTACTATTGCAGCTATCAGTTGGAACTTGTTAACGTGGTATTATGGTATACCTTCAAGTTCTTCGCATACACTTATTGGAGGCCTTGCCGGCGCGGCTCTTGCAGCGGGGGGCGTAACCGGAGTAAATACCCACCCAATTTATTTAGCCTTGCTCTTTATGGTTTTGTCACCTATTATAGGATTAATTTTTGGGTTTTTAATTACGTTGATTACAGTGAATTTTGCCAAAAAATCCAGGCCGGCCAAAGCAGATAAGTGGTTCAAGAGACTGCAACTTGTTTCTTCGGGGGCTCTCAGTCTTGCACATGGAGGAGGCGATTCTCAAAAAACTATGGGACTTATTCTTACTGCCATTTGGTTTTACGGAAAAACGGTGCATGGAAATGACATTTCCATACACGATATGAAAATGCCGGAATGGCTGCCACTTGCCTGTTATTCTGCTATAGCCCTTGGAACTATGTCTGGTGGCTGGCGTATTGTAAAAACAATGGGAACACGCATTACAAAAGTAAATCCGCTGGAAGGCGTTTGTGCCGAAACAGCAGGTGCAGTCACTATATTTCTCACCATATTTTTTGGAATTCCTGTAAGTACAACGCATACGCTTACCGGTGCCATTGTTGGGGTAGGAGCAACCAAGCGTTTGTCTGCAGTGCGCTGGGGGGTTACTTTCAATCTTATATGGGCATGGGTGCTTACTATTCCTGTGAGTGCACTTGTGGCGGCAGTGATTTATTATCTCGTACATTTTATTAGCAGATAATTTTTTCAATTTCCGCTATTAATTCTTTTTTTCTTTCTTTGTAATATGAAGAAAATATTAGTAACTGGCGGTTGTGGCTACATTGGCGCTCACACAATAGTTGATCTTATTGAAAATGGATTTGATCCGATATGTGTTGATAATAACTCCCGGTCAACGATCGCATTACTTAAAGGCATAAAAAATATAACAGGCAAGGATGTGAAAAATTACAAAGTGAACCTTTGTAACTACGATGACACCTTTGCGATCTTCCAGGAGAATACCGATATAGCCGGAATTATTCATTTTGCCGCCTATAAATCGGTCGGAGAGTCTGTTGAGAAACCATTGCTGTATTTTGAAAACAATTTATTCTCCCTCATTAATATTTTAAAATGTGTGAAGGAATTTAATATTCCCAGCTTCATATTTTCTTCTTCATGTACGGTGTATGGCAGCCCCGATGAAATTCCTGTTACAGAACAATCGCCACTGAAGCCTGCCGAATCACCTTACGGCGCCACAAAACAAATGGGTGAAGACATTGTAAAGGAAGTAACTACTGTAGAAAATCAAAGCATTCTGCTCCGGTATTTTAACCCGGTTGGCGCTCATCCTTCCACGCTCATTGGCGAGTTGCCTTTAGGAAAACCTGAAAACCTGGTGCCTGCTATTACGCAAACCGCTATTGGAAAAATAAAACAGATGACCGTGTACGGCGATGACTATCCTACAAGGGATGGCTCCTGCGTACGTGATTATATTCATGTGTGCGATATCGCCCATGCACATACGCTGGCGCTTCAATATTTGATCGATAAAAAAAATTCATCTCCTTGTGAAGTTTTTAATCTTGGTTCGGGAAATGGCGTAACAGTGCTGGAAGCAATAAAATCGTTTGAAAAAGTAAGTGGTGTAAAATTGAATTATGAAATTGGCCCAAGAAGGCCCGGTGATGTGATAGCCGTTTATGCAAACAATGAACATGCTAAAAAAGTTCTTGGATGGAATCCGGGTTATTCCCTTGATGAAATGATGGCGACCGCCTGGCGTTGGGAATTAAAAATTAAAGAAGACGAATCGCTTCATAGCAACCCTAATTTTCAGTTGAATTGAAAATGGTAAATGCCGGATGCATTTTTAGGGACTAAGCCATTATTATTTTTATCCTTTCCTTCTTATCAGTAATTTGCACACTCTCAATTTTTACATAAAAAATATTGCACCGTTATGATTAAAGATATTGTTGCCAAAAATGAAAAAGAAACAAGAGGCGGATTTGGAGAAGGCATCTATGAATTAGGTAAAAAAAATGAAAACGTAGTTGTTCTGACTGCAGACCTTGCGGGTTCTCTAAAACTACATCCCTTTATAAAAGATTTTCCTGAAAGATACTTACAGTGCGGGATAGCCGAAGCTAACATGATTGGTATTGCAGCGGGCTTAACCATTGGCGGAAAAATTCCTTTCACAACCACGTTTGCAAATTTTTCGACCGGAAGAGTGTATGACCAGATACGGCAATCTGTTGCCTATTCAAATAAAAATGTAAAGATCTGCGCTTCACATGCTGGTCTTACATTAGGAGAAGATGGTGCAACGCACCAGATACTAGAAGACATTGGTTTAATGCGCATGTTGCCAGGAATGACGGTTGTTGTGCCTTGCGATTTTAACCAGACAAAAGCGGCGACCCTTGCCATTGCCGATTATGAAGGCCCGGTATATTTACGATTTGGAAGACCTAAGTGGCCCAACTTTAC
>JALZAJ010000048.1 GCA_030948465.1 Bacteroidota bacterium | reverse complement strand
CTCAGTGATCTTTTTTCTTTTTTCATAGCAATAAGAAGACAGATTTTCCTGTAGTTGTAAATCGGCTAAAGACGTTTTCACTCGTGGATCCATGTTTACTTTTAACAGTTGCGAAAAAGTTTGTCCATTTACTGAAAGTTCAATTGTATAATCGCCGGGCATTACCCACGGAGATGTAGGAGAAGGAGCGGTATTTTTATAAACCGCGGAAATAGGAAAAGACGGTGGCAAATTAAGCGGCGTATAATGCAAATCCCATATAAACCTGTGAGAGCCAGCTTCTGCTGATAATAGTTGCTGAGGGCGAATCCAATAAAGAGGAATATTTATATCGGGAATTTTATATAAAGTATCCGTACTGCTGAATTGTCTCACTAAATTTCCTTTTGCATCTTTAATGGAAAGTGTCACAGTTCCGGCGGCATTCTCTTTCAGGTAATAATCAATGATGGCGCCATCAGGCGGGTTTTGCCCGGCAGGTTCATCAGGAGGCAAAGGCGTATCGGTGTATAAGCTCCATCTCACACGTATGGCCGTTTCCGGTTTAAATAAAATCGTTTTCCCGGAAGCTGCTGCATTTATCTGGCGAAGCGGAGTTATATCATCCAATATCCAAAAACCCCTGCCATGCGTAGCAACCACCAGGTCATTATCTTTAATGATCACATCGCGAATGGAAGTTGCCGGCATATTTAGTCGAAGCGGTTGCCATTGCTCTCCATCATCCAGCGAAACATATACTGACGTTTCAGAAGCGGCAAATAATAAACCCTTTCTCTTTGGATCTTCCCTAACTGCATTTATTGGATCATCCGGCATTCCATTTACAATTTTTTTCCAGCTTTTTCCACCGTCATGCGTTTTATAAATGTAAGGATGCATATCGTCGCACCTAAACCTGTTTACTGCGACGTACGCCGTGTTCACATCAAAATGGCCGGCATCTATAACAGATACCTTACTCCATGAAGTTATCTCGGGAGGTGTTACATTTTTCCATGTTTTACAACCATCGTTTGTAATATGAACGAGTCCGTCATCAGTTCCTGCCCAAATAGTATTGATGGTCAGCGGAGAAGGAGCCACTGTATAAATTACACCGCGGCGCTGCATTTTTTTCATTAGGTATTTCCCAGAACTATCTTTTGCAAACTTGCCGACGCTTTCAGGAATATCCCATGTTTCTCTTGATAAATCAGGACTGATAACCTGCCAATTGTCTCCTCCATTTCGTGTTTTAAAGAGTACATTGCCCGCAAAATATAATGTCTTTGGATCAATAGGGGAAAACAGTACCGGCGCTGTTCTCACAAAGCGATATTTTCCACTTCTTATAGCTTCCGGAGCAATGTTTTGCACCTGGCCTGTATGCTTATTATATTTTGATATTTTACCGCCATAAATAATGTTGGAATCCAACGGATCTGCCGCAACATATCCATATTCTTCGGCGCCTACAGGGTGCCAATCCCTGAAAGTAATTTCACCATCGTTTCCCCTGGACGTAATGCCTACAGACCCGCTTTCCTGCTGACTTCCATATACATTGTAGGGAAAAGAATTATCGGTACTCACATGATAGATCTGGGCCGTTGGCTGATTGTACCAGGAACTCCATGTATCGCCACCGTTCACTGTTATAATAGCGCCCTGATCTCCTGTAACAAGCATCACCCTGGTATTTAAGGGATTGATCCAAATATTCTGATAATCGTCTCCTCCGGGCGCACCTCGGATTCCTTTCCAGCTTCTACCCCCGTCAATAGATTTCCAAACTACGATGCTTGTGCTGTAAACTATATCTGCGTTCTTTGGATCTACCATCAATACAGGAACATCGCCACCGCCAATTCTTGCCTCAGGCCTTCCGTCATCAGATATTTTTTGCCAGCTTTCTCCTCTATTATCTGACCGATAAATTCCCATTCCTTTACCTGTTCCATACTCGTTCGCTTCAGTAGTTCCTATGGCAACATACATTATATTAGAAGAAGATGGCGAAATAGCAAGGTGTGCCTGAACAAGGTTTTCCGGTAATCCGTTAGATAATTTCTTCCAATGATTTCCTCCATCGGTGGACTTAAAGATGCCGCCTCCGGTTCCTGACCACTCGCCATTTTCCCATGGGCCTTCGCGGGATTCCCAAAGCGTGGCAAAAATTATTTCAGGATTATTAGGATCTATGGCGACATCATCACCGCCTGTATTCTCATCTTTATAAAGAACTTTTTCGAAAGTTTTTCCGCCATTTTCAGATCGGTAAATTCCACGCTCTTCGTTAGGTCCGTAAGGATGGCCTAACACGGCAACAAATATTCTATCTGCATTTTTTGGGTCAACGGCGATCTTTGGTATTTGCTGGCCATCCTGTAAGGCAAGGTGAGTCCATGTTTTACCCGCATCTATTGATTTATAAACTCCATTTCCGACAGAAAGATCGGGACGATGCAACCCTTCTCCGCTGCCTGCATAAATAATATCCGGATTAGAAGGCGCCACTGCAATAGTTCCAATTGAGCCGGTGGACTGGTCGTCAAAGATTGGAAGCCAGGTTCTTCCATAATCAGTGGTTTTCCAAATTCCACCATTATTTACTCCGATGTAAAATACATTAGGCTGCTCCGGTACTCCGGCTGCACCAACTGTTCTTCCACCGCGATACGGGCCAATCATCCGCCAGCGCATACTGCTAAACATGGATGAATCGTAATTCTGGGCTTCAGCATTTGAATAAATAAAAAGTACAGCTCCAACTAATAAAACATAGAAGGCAGATAAGAAAAATTTCATAAAGGAGATTAGGTTTAGTTCATAAATAATAGATTCCAAGTTACTTCTAAATGAATAAGAAAAGAAGAGGAATTGTTTTGTTACTGAATGAATTCATGGCAAATGCACATGCTTACTTTTTCATGGAAAGGAAAGCAAGGGATGAGACGAAAGAAAGCGGTTACCCAAAAAAATTCTTTGCCGACTTACAGTCTTTGCGTTTCTTGTCTTTGCGGGAGCGGTTATTTTATAATTGACTTATCATTTTCTGTTTGACCATCTTCCTTATCAACTAATTTTTTTTCAATTCTTTTATCCGGTATAAACCATATTGAGGCCACAATAGCGTAAGTAAAAAATCCAATCCACGAATTTATAAATGTGAGCGCAATACCTGCAACATATATGACGAGAGACAAAATTCCTTTTCGATCTTTTCCGATTGCTTTACCAATTGTTGAATTTCTTCCATGAAGATTTATAAGGGTTTGGGCTAAAAAATAATACGCAAGGCCAGCCATCAATAATACAATGCCGTATAAGACTACCGGCCACCGGGTAAAATGATTTTCACCCATCCATCCTGAGACGAACGGAACCAACGAAAGCCAAAAAAGCAGATGAATATTAGCCCATAGTACTTTTCCATTTACTTGTACTGCCGTTTGCATCATGTGGTGATGATTGTTCCAATAAATTCCTATGTAAACGAAACTAAGTATGTAACTTATAAAGACAGGAATTAAAGGTTTTAGTGAGACGAGTTCATCCCCGTGAGGGACTTTCATTTCCAAAACCATAATCGTTATAATAATGGCTAAAACCCCATCACTAAACGCTTCCAGCCGGGATGCATTCATTTATCAATTTTAATTTAAGGGAGATTCTTATTTAGTTGTAAATCTATATAAGAAAAGAAAGGCAGTCAAAATAATTTGAAAAAGCCGTATTGTAATTGGAAAGCAATTACCATTCACGCATTATTTCCCCATTCAAAATCTGCATGATAAAAAGATGTTTATTTTCAAAATAATCAGGAGCACTACTTTGCTTTCCGGGATATACCGGCCTGAAGTTGAACTCATGAAACACTGCATAATTGCTATCGTTGATGTGCAACATAAAATCAGTGGGATGTTCCAGTAAAATATTGGTGAAGTACCAGGTTAATTCAAAGCCTTTATAAGCCATATCTGATGGCCTTGCCCGGTACAACTGAAA
The DNA here is from genome assembly GCA_030948465.1 of Bacteroidota bacterium. Lineage (GTDB taxonomy): Bacteria > Bacteroidota > Bacteroidia > Chitinophagales > Chitinophagaceae > Ginsengibacter. The sequence continues at coordinate 3,653 of JALZAJ010000048.1, read as the reverse complement.
ATATTTTTGAAGGAGCAGACTATCAAATTCATTGTTTTTCGAATCATAATGCGGGGTGGTGTAAAGAATAGGAAAATCTTTGAAGGTCTCTTTTTTTGTTAAGCTTTTAAAGCCATCCCAATTAGGCATACCTATTAAGGTAAGCGAATGATTTTTTTGAATCGGGTAGCATGCATCCGCAAGTTTTTTTGCGAAAGTTTCGTCGAGACTTGCTCCAATTATTACAACAGGTTGCGTGGTATCAATTCTTCTCAATAGCGCATACCACGAGATCGAACTATCGAGCACGATCGTCTTAATATTCAACAAGGGCTTACCATCAGAATAATTAATTTGTTTGAAATAATTATCAATCCTGTCGTCTCCTCTTTTTTTTACCAAATAAATTTTATCGGTGCCATGCTTTTGCATTATATAACTGAATATGCCTTCGCAATGGGCTTTTAATGTTGAGTTCACTATAACTAAATTGGGATTTGCCGTAATGCCGCCATCATTGGGATAGGTAGCAGATACAAAAGGGATATTTTTTTGCAGGGCAAAATTTGCGAGCTCCTGGTAATCAGGTTCCTTTACACTTCCGATAATTAGATCAACACTATCGAGCAATTTATTTCTTATAAGCCACGTGATAGGCCGTGTGTAAGATTTTGAATCATACATAAAGGCTTCGGCCATTTTTCCATGAAAGGTTAGCGTATCGAATGCGATATGGGCGCCCTGTATAAACTCAACGGCTGGCATTATAAATCGAGGTATAGAATTGCTCGTTTTAAGAACACTGTTTGAAAAAACCGAATCCAGGTACATAGGAGCAAAAACGGCGATCCTGTAAACTTTTGTGTTGCCTGTGGGAACGTAATTATTTTGTGCAAATGGTTTTGTTCCGCTGAACATAATAAGAAGGACAAGCAGCGATATAAATTTTTTCATAAATAATTTAATTGTTCAGTAATCAACGCATGCAACAGGCATTCTGCATCACTCCCATTCAATCGTTGCCGGAGGTTTACTGCTAATATCATACACCACCCTGTTTATCCCTTTTACGTTATTTATTATTTCATTAGAAACAAAAGCAAGAAAATCATAAGGAAGATGCGCCCAATCCGCAGTCATTCCATCTACCGAAGTAACCGCCCGAAGTGCGATGGTAGATTCATAGGTTCTCTCGTCTCCCATTACCCCCACACTTTTTACAGGAAGCAAGATGGCGCCTGCCTGCCAAACGGTTGCATACAAATTATATTTTACCAACGCATCTGTATAAATCGCATCTGCCTGTTGCAACAATTGTACCTTTTCTTCGGTTACTTCTCCTAATATTCTTATAGCCAGCCCGGGGCCCGGAAAAGGATGCCTGTTAAGCAAGACCGGAGGAATACCTAATTCAGCACCAACCTTTCTCACTTCATCTTTAAATAAAGAACGCAACGGTTCTACTAATTTTAATTTCATATAATCGGGAAGGCCGCCAACATTATGATGCGACTTAATCGTCATAGAAGGTCCATGCACAGAAACGGATTCAATCACATCAGGATAAATAGTGCCCTGGCCTAAAAATTCAATTCCTTCAATTTTATGTGCTTCCTGGTCAAAGATTTCTATAAAGCATTTACCAATCGCTTTCCTCTTTTCTTCGGGCCCCGGTTTGCCGGCAAGCTTTGCATAAAAATGATCTCTTGCATCCACACCTTTTATGTTTAATCCGATACTTTTACATGACTCAAGTACCTGTTCAAATTCATTTTTCCGCAAAACGCCATTATCGACAAAAATCCCAAATAAATTTTCTCCGATCGCCCGGTGAATAAGCGTTGCCGCAACAGTGGAATCTACACCGCCGCTTAAACCCATTACGACTTTTTTGTCGCCAATTGTTTTTTGAAGAGAAGCGATCGTATCATTAATAAAGTGTGCCGGAGTCCAATCTTGTTTGCAGCAGCAAACAGTGACTAAGAAATTTTTTAAAATTTTTTTGCCTTCGGCAGAATGATACACTTCCGGGTGAAATTGTAACCCATATATTTTATGCAAGTTATTTTCACTCCGGAAAGCCGCAACAGGAATAGAGTGTGTATTTGCCAGTAATGAAAAACTTTCAGGAAGCCTTGTGATCGTATCACTGTGGCTCATCCATACATCCGTATCATTTTTTACTTTTTGAAATAATTCATCCTCCTTTTGTAATTGAAGCTTAGCCCTTCCATATTCGCGCTTGTCACTTTTTTCAACAAGGCCACCAAATAATTTAGCGGTCAACTGAGCTCCATAACATATTGCCAAAACCGGTACATGTTCTGCAAACGATTTTACATCCACAGCAGGGGCGTTTCCCTCATTTACTGAAAAAGGTGATCCGGAAAGAATTATTCCTTTTAATTCGGGACCAAATATTATTTCTTTATTAAATGGGACGATCTCGCAATATACATTTGCTTCCCGAACGGCTCTGGCAATAAGTTGTGTGTATTGTGAGCCAAAGTCGAGGATCAGAATTTTTTGGATCATTTGCTGCGAAGGTAAAAAGTTTACTGAAGTTTGTAAATTGCATTTTCTTTTTATATAAAAAACTAAGAAATGAAAAATCTTATAACTCTTATCGCTTTACTATTCCTGTTTGCATCATGCAATGTAATTATTGATGGCGATTCCTTATCGGGCAACGGAAATATCCGGACACAAACCAGGAGCGTCGAAAACTTTCACGGAATAAGAAGTTCAGGATCTATTGATGTGGAAATAAGTGACGGCAATGCATATTCTGTGTCCGTTGAAGATGATGAAAATATCCTGCCTGTAATGGTTACAGAAGTTGAGGATGGAATCTTAAATATTCATTATAAGAACAATACCTCTATTAGTAATGATCATGCCAAGGTTTATATTAAAGCGCCCTCTCTCGATAAAATAATTACTTCAGGATCCGCAAATATTGTGATAACTGACGTGATTAAAAATGACCAGCAAATTGAAGTGGGCGTTTCAGGTTCCGGCGATGTTGAAGGCGGAGTTGATGCTCCTAAAATAGTTGCATCAATTGGTGGCTCGGGAAATATCAAGCTGCATGGCCGCACTAAAAATTTTGATGCCCGGGTAAGCGGCAGCGGCGACCTTGACTGTGGCGATCTTCAAAGCGAAAACACGGTTGTGAAAGTTTCCGGCAGCGGCAATGCGCATGTATTTGCAAGCGTTCACCTGGACGCCAGCGCCAGCGGCAGCGGGGATGTGCGATACAAGGGCAGTCCGGCTTCGCCTGAAATTCACACTTCAGGAAGTGGCTCTGTGGAACCTGAATAATGGCAGATCAGCCTTCTGTAAAATCGGGTATTCTCTCTCTTAGCAGTTTTCCCGCAGGGATGATACAAGGCAATCTAAAGGCTATCCCCGCACCGAATGCCCTAAACATAGATTTTTCTTCAACAGTTTTTATCCTTTTATTGTATTAGGACCTTTTGCGTTTTTATCATGTTACCATCGATCACTCTTACATAATAGCTGCCTTTGCTTAATCTCTGCACGTTTATTTTTATGGAAATATCGGCTGTTTGCAACTGTCTGATGATCCTGCCATTTGCATCCTGCAGTTGGATCGTCACCGCATTATTGTTATTTTTTATAAGATGAATATTAATGAAATTTCCGGCAGG
>JALZAJ010000031.1 GCA_030948465.1 Bacteroidota bacterium | reverse complement strand
ACGCACCTGCAGGTAACCTGGCGAATACTACTGCAAAATTAGAGGGAGTCGTATACAGGCTGGGAGACAAAGGGCAAATGACTGATGAGCTTGATCTCAAAAAAGCAGGGGATAAATATATCGCAGTCGTTAAAACTGACACTACTGATAATTTTATATTTTTTAGTTTTTCAGCAGATAAAAAGTTTGATAATAATTTTAATAGCGGCTATTGGATACCGTTATATGATGGAGATAAAATAAAGAAGCGCGCCAATGCCAATACCGCCGCCTTTTACCAGTTTTACGGCAGAGATGCAGGCGTGGAGCCCAATAATGACAAGGCTTTGCAATATATGGATGAAGAATTTAAATTGTATCCCGAGTTCAAAAAAAATGACCTTGTTCAATATGTAAGATTGTATTCCCGGGTAAAGAAAGAAGAAGCGCCTGCTTTTATACAAAAAGAAATTGAAGAAGAAATAAAATCAGGACTAAAAGAAGAAGAGGAATATTCAACACTTGAAAGCCTGTATACGCTTGCCAATCTTCCTGAGCAATCAAAAATGATAAAGGATATTAAAAAGGAGAAATTCCCAAAGGGGATATGGGTTAGAGAGGAATTTATTCAAAAATATTTTTCTGAAAAAGAGTTGCCTAAAAAGGAACAAATGCTTGATGAAATAATAAAGAACATTAACACGGATTCGGCCTGGAAATATCTCGAACCTTCATTGTCCTATTTTAAAAATAATGTCCCCAATGCCTACCTGGCCAAAGGTGATTGGGACGGAGTGAAAAAAGCCATTGCAAAGTATGATATTAAAGGAGCTAACCTGGCCTCCATTTATAATAATACAGCCTGGGAGATGCAAAAAACTGATAAAAATTTAAAGGAGGCAGAAGAGATGTCGAAGATAGCAACAGACTGGGCTAAGGCTGAGTTGAAAACACCTTCGGAGAAAAAACCGGAATACCTCACCAACAGGCAGTGGCAGGGCTCCCGCGAAAATACCTACGCTATGGATGCAGATACCTATGCCATGATAATGTACAAGGAAGGAAATTATAAAAAAGGTTTTCCATATACCAAAGATGCGGCCATAGTAATATCGAAAGCGCAGGACCCTAATTTTAATAATACCTACGCATTGCTTGCCGAAAAAGCATTGCCGCCAAAAGAATACGTTAGGCAATTGGAACAGTTCGTAAAAGATGGTAAATCTACTCCCGATATAAAGGATATTTTAAAACAGGCTTATATTAAAAAGCATCATTCAGAAAATGGATATGACGATTATGTTGCAGCCCTGGAAAAAGCCAGTTACTTAAAACTATTAGAAGATTTAAGGAAAGGAATGCTTAATGATAAAGCGCCTTCTTTTACGTTAGTTGATCTTAAAGGAGAAAAGATAGACCTGGAAGACCTTAAAAATAAAACGGTAATTGTTGATTTTTGGGCAACCTGGTGCGGGCCCTGCAAAGCATCTTTTCCTGCAATGCAAAAGATGGTAGCTAAATATAAAAACGATAAGGACGTTAAATTCGTGTTTGTAGATACCTGGGAACGCGAAGACAATAAAGAAAAAAATGCCGCTGATTTTATTTCAAATAATAAATATGATTTTCATGTGCTTATGGATAATGATAGTAAAGTAGTAGAACAGTTTAAGGTCTCCGGTATCCCCACGAAATTTGTTATTGATAAAAACGGGATGATCCGTTTTAAAGCAATTGGCTTTGACGGCAGTGATGATAAATTGGTGAGCGAGCTTACCGCAATGATCGATATGGCAAAAAGCATGTAAGAAAAAACGGGTCAGATCCGGCGATAAAGCGGCAAACCCATGCCGGTGCTGCTTATTAATCAATTGGTTTGATACTTACCTTTGCTTGTTTGTAATGTTCTTTTCTCAAATCATCTTCATCATCCATCTCAGGGCCCTTCATCACTTTACGCCAGTCAATCTTTCTGTTGTAGCGCTTCATGGCAAATTGTGGATCAAAAACTTCTTTCGATGGAAACACAAGCGTATAAGGCTTATAGTTAGGTTTGTCAGTAAAGAAATCCTGCAACAGGGTTGCGGTAGCATCGTATTGGTTTACGTAAGGAACATTAAGAATGGTATAAATTACTTTTAATATTGATCCAAAATTAGCATGTGTATGAGAAACGTATCCATGCTTTACATAAGGCCCGGCCATCATCAATATGCTGCGATGGGCATCTATATGATCAACACCACCCTGCGGATCATCTTCTGTAATAATTACCAGCATATTTTTCCAGTAGGGTGTTCTTGAAAGAAAGTGCAATATTCTTCCTAACGCAAGATCATTATCCGCCACATAAGAATGATAGTAAGGATACCCGTACTCCGGGCGGGGAGATGCGGTATGATCATTAGGTACCTGCATGGTGATGAGTTGCGGCATTTTACTTTTTCCTTTCAACCACATCCTGGTAAATTCTGTTTCAAATTGTTGCATTCTAAATTGATCCG
>JALZAJ010000023.1 GCA_030948465.1 Bacteroidota bacterium | reverse complement strand
GGCCGTTGCATAGAGCGATTCAAAAATATTTAGAAGATCCTTTAGCAGAAGAAATTTTAAATTTAAATATTAAGAATGGAGATGTTTTGATTGCGGACCTGGATAAAGAAAATTCAAAAATAACTTTTGAGGTAAAGGGAGGCGTGAAGAAAGAAGAAGCTTCTGAAGCTTAAGTCCCGGAAAAGGAATTTAAGAGCAAAAATTTTTAATGCCATCATTTCGATGGCATTTTTGTTTCGCCTATTGTTGATTTTGTACTTCTTTTTTTTTGTGCCAATTTTGCCCCTATGGGGGAGAAAATAATCATTACAATTGACGGTTGGTCTTCGTGTGGTAAAAGCACTTTGGCTAAGCAATTGGCTAAAAAATTAGGTTATTTATACATTGATAGCGGCGCAATGTATAGAGCAATTACATTGTATTTTTTGCGAAATAATGTGAACCGGTTAAGTGAGAGAGAAATAAAAGAAGCGTTGAAAAATATAAATCTTGAATTTATTTATAATAACCAATCCGGTCAGTCGGAAATATATTTAAACGGCGAGAATGTTGAATACATTATCCGCGATCTTGTAATAGCGGAAAAAGTAAGCGACGTTGCCGCACTAAAAGATGTAAGAAAATTTGCAGTGTGCGTGCAGCAGAAAGCGGGCATTGACAAAGGAATAGTAATGGATGGTCGAGATATTGGCACGACGGTGTTTCCTGATGCAGAAATAAAAATATTTATGATAGCAAATGAATCGGTAAGGGTAGAACGAAGATTTACAGAAATGTTTGAAAAAAACCCGAATATTACGTTGGAAGAGGTTAAGAATAATATTGAAATGCGGGATTACATTGATTCACACCGGGAAGTAAGTCCTTTGCGAAAGGCCAATGATGCCATCGAGCTGGATAATACTCATCTCACGGAAAAAGAACAACTGGATTTTGCATTGAAGCTGGTGAAGAAACGCATGAAAGAAATAGAAGTTAAGGAATAACTTGTTTCTTATAGCATCAGCTAAACTCCTCTAATACCGCTTCCGGTGTTTTTACTTTTTCATAAAACGATACAACCTTATTTATCACTTCTTCTACCAATGCGTCCGGACAACTGGCACCACTTGTTATAAGTATAGTCACGGGTTTTTTTTCAGGAAGAAACGACAACGTGGTAACCTCGGTTTTTTTACTAAGATTATAATGCCTTATTTCTTTTGCAGAGATAATGTCGTTTGCTGAATGAATAAAATAAGTGTGCAATTTCTCTTCACATAATTCTACAAGATGCGAGGTGTTAGAGCTATTATAACCTCCCACAACAATTGCCAGATCGGCCTCTGTTTCAAGCAGGTTATACACGGCGCTTTGGTTTTCGTATGTTGCATAGCACAGCGTATCCCGCGTATCTGCAAACCGTTCCCCAATATTTTCTTCTGAAAGATCATATTTCCCGATCATCACATTTTTAAGGTAGTCGGCAATTGCCTGCGTATCGCTGGCGAGCATCGTAGTTTGATTTACTACGCCGATTCTTTGCAAGTCATTTTCAATAGAAAAATTCGCTGAATACTGCCCGGCAAATTCCTGATAAAATTCTTCCGGAGGCTTTTCGGCTTTAATATATTTCGCAAGTTCCATAGCTTCACTCATATCCTTCACAACAACTGTTGGCGTGTTAGCCGCGCTATGGCTAAATGTGGCCCGCGTTTCTTCGTGTTGCGGTTTTCCATGAACGATGATAGAATATTTTTTTTTCGAAATAGCTTCTGCGCGGTTCCAAACTTTTTCTACAAAGGGACACGTCGTGTTATATTTTTCAATTTCAATTCCCCTGCTTTTCAATTGTTCTTCTATTTCAAGAGTGGTTCCAAAGGCCGGAACGATTACAATATCACCAGGTAAAAGAGTTTCAAATGGAATTAATATATTTCCCTTTGTATCCATTAAAAACAGAATGCCCTTTTCCTCAAGATCATTATTCACCTGCGGGTTGTGAATCATTTCACTAAGTAAATAAATCCTTTTTCCCGGATTTTCTTCTATGGTCCTGAAAGAAATTTCGATGGCATTTTCCACTCCATAACAAAATCCAAAATGCCTCGATAGATAAATATGCACATCACCAAAGTCAATAAAACTCGGCGAAAAATCTTTTTTAAGTTTATCGTTTTGTTTGCGTTTATTTTTAATAGCCGTAATTAAAGGGCTTCGGTAAATTATGGGAACATTAAATTTTTTCATGAGCGCTATCGCGTCAAAGTTACAAAGAGCGGTTGAGTGATTTCGCTAAAAAAAGATTAATAATGGCTATTTTTATTTTTTTATACTAACAAGTTATGTCGAACAAACACAAACACTCCACTCATCCAAAATGGAGTTATTCATCGAATATATATGAAGTTAACCTGAGGCAATATACGCAGGAAGGAACATTCGATGCTTTTGCCAGGCATCTTCCAAGGCTGAAAGATATGGGCGTGCAAATATTATGGTTTATGCCCATTACGCCCATAAGCGAAAAAGACAGGCTCGGCTCTCTGGGAAGCTATTATGCGGTAAAAAATTATAAAGAAACGAACCCGGAATATGGAAGCGTAAAAGATTTTGCTGAGTTGGTAAAAGAGGCTCATGATTTTGGATTCAAAATAATTATTGACTGGGTGGCTAACCATACGGGTAACGATCATCATTGGATAAACGATCATCCGGAATATTATTGCTACAATGAAGACCAAAGCTTGCATCATCCCCACGGATGGAGCGATGTAAGCCAGTTAAATTATGAGAACGAGGATTTGCGCGATGATATGATAAGCGCCATGAAATACTGGCTGAAGGAATGTGATATAGATGGATTCCGGTGCGATATGGCACATCTCGTGCCCCTGGATTTTTGGGAAACCGCAAAAAAGAAGTTATCGAAGACTAAGGAAAATTTATTCTGGCTGGCCGAGTGTGAAGTACCGGAATATCATGCCGTTTTTGATGCCACTTACACCTGGCGGTGGATGCATGCTTCGGAAGAATTCTATCATAGCAGAATGAACCTGCAAAGTTTTCTTACTGTTTTGTATAAATCTGTTACAGAATTTCCATGTAATGCCTTCCGGGTATACTTTACCAGTAATCATGATGAAAATAGCTGGAACGGAACCCAGTTTGAAAAATATGGTGATGCTGCAAGGCTGATGGCTGTTTTTACCTGTACATGGAATGGCATGCCTATGATCTACAGCGGGCAGGAATTACCTAACAAAAAAAGATTAAAATTTTTTGATAAAGATCCTATTGAATGGGATGGTAATTTTGAACTTCACGACTTTTATAAAACACTGCTTATTCTTCACAGTGCAAACGATGGATTGCGGGCAGGCGATCCTGATGTTCTTACTAAAATCGTTTCCCACCCGGATGATCATGAAATTTTTTCTTACTTGAGAAAAAACGGACCTCACCAGGTTTTAGTGATCTTAAATTGCTCGCCTAACGCTAAAAATTTCCAGGTAAAAGGAGTTCACGGCGTCTTTAGAAATGTTTTTGGAGGACCGGATTTGAATTTTGACCAGGAACATTTCGTTGATTTGGATCGTTGGGGATATTTGGTTTTTGAAAAAGTGACGATGCTTTCGGAGATGTAAAATGTAAAGGCGCAACTATTTGTCCACAAAGATTATTTGTTCTTCTGTAAGCAATGGTAAATTTTTAAACCTTAGTACCACATTAGCGACAGTGGCAACGTCTTTCCCGCAATAATGTGCAATCCGTTCCAGATTTTTTTCTGTCCAAAAAACTTCACCCACCTGACTTCCGTCTATGTCATCTTTGGGAGATGGAACACCCAGAGTGGCAGCCAGTAATTTTAGGGAAGTATAGTGTTTATAATCTCCAAAACGCCATAAATGTAAGGTGTCAAGCACAGGCGTTTCCCACGGTTTCATGTTTTGAAAATCAAGGTACGTTGGTATAGATAAATTATTCACAAGCATTCTTCTGCATAAAAAAGGGATGTCGAATTCTTTGATGTTATGGCCGGTAAAGATCCATTTTGAATTTTTTGAACGCAGTTGTTTTAGTGTTTCAATAAGATTAGTAAGAACATCTTTTTCTTCCGCCGAACAGAAAGATTTTATTCTTAACTGCCACTCGTTATTTTCTTTTTTGAAATATCCAATACTTATACAAATGACTTTTGCAAACTCAGCAAGTATAGCTGCCCGCCTGGGATAATATTCTTCGGCAGTTGTATTTGGCGGAAGGTTTTTCAAAATTTTTTCTGTCCAGAGTTCTTTCCATTCTTCCGAAAGTAAATGGAAGTGCTCCATCCCGGAAACAGTTTCTATATCTATAAGAAATAAATTTTCAATGGCTATTTTCTGCATACGAGTTTAGATGAAAATGTTCAATGTACAAAAAAAAACCCGTTGGGTAACGGGCATAAATAATAACTGGTATATGTGGAGCTAAAATGTGAATCCTGCAAATATGGTAAAAGCCTGGCTTTTCCATTTCTGTTGATTATCTATATCGTTTAAATTGGTAAGACCTATTTCATAACGTGCGCCAATATTTATAAACGGTATTTGTATCCACATGCCGCCAACTGCAGCCCAGTCCGCCTTTTTAAAAATGTCACCATTACTTTTGAGACTGTCAACAGTTTGTTTAAGCACATTGGCATATTGCGGACCAAGCTGCAATTTTACCCTTTTGCTTGGGCCTATATTAATATTCAACAACACAGGTACTTTGAGATAATCCAATTTAGCTTTTCTCTGTTCGCCGCCTCTGAAAAGATCGTCATACACCGACGATGGATCGTTTGTAAATTCTGAAGAGGATTGTACAAAATTTATTTCAGGCTGCAGTCCAAAAGTTTTAGAAAAATTGAATTGCATAAAACCTCCAAGCAGATAATTATAATTGAAACCGGATTTGTAAGCCTGCCCATTAATTTTATTAATGTTTACGCCGGCCTTGGCACCTATTCTAAAAAAATTTTCATGATCAGAATTGGGATCAAACTTTCTGTTCTGCGAAAAAGCGCTGAAAGAGATGAAGGTAAAAAGAAAGAAAATAAATTTTTGCATAACGATCGGAGATTTTTTATTTGAAACAATATTAATGCCAACACAGTTTTTAAAAATTGAGTTTAATTATACGTAACGGTTCTCATTATTAATTTGCTTAACTAATAATATTTGTAAAAGACACGTTGAAAATTAATTCCACCGGCCTGGAACCCAATACCAGCCGCCTCTTCTTTTTTGCCAGTGACCTTCCCTGTATTGATGGTATCTCCGTACCGGCGCCTGCCAATATCCCTGACGATAAACGTAGCCATGGCCACGCGGTATCCATTCTCCTTCTATCCAGATATACCCGGGGCCTGGAGCTATGGGTCTTACGTACACAGGAGGCTCGGGTCTTGTGCGCACTACAACCGCGGAAGGACCGCAGCCAACAAGAAAACTTATCATAACGATAATGACGCCCAATTGAAAAATTCGTGATCTCATTTCTATAATTTTTAGTTTTATAGATAAATGTCTTTACAGAAAGTTTAAAGGCTAAATTTGAATGAAATGTTAACATAAATGAAAAGCATTTTTAATTTCACCTGGTTAAAGTTTTTCAAATGATTAAAAGAATTGCGGTAATTGGCGCAGGCACTATGGGCAATGGGATAGCGCATGTATTTGCCCAAAATGATTTTATCGTAAACCTTATAGACGTATCCCAGCCACAGCTTGATGATGCACTTACCTTAATAAATAAAAATCTTGACAGGCAGGTTTCTAAAGGCCTGATTTTAGAAGAAAGAAAAGCTAAAGCAATTAAAAATATTTCAACCTTTACTTCCCTTGTCGCCGGAGTTAGCAACGCGGATTTAATAGTGGAAGCCGCAACAGAAAATGTTGATTTGAAATTAAAAATATTTAAACAAATCGATGAAAGTGCGCCGGTAAATTGCATTCTGGCAAGCAACACCTCTTCTATTTCCATCACTAAAATTGCTTCCGTTACAAAGCGGCAGGAAAAGGTAATAGGTATGCATTTTATGAACCCGGTTCCTGTAATGAAACTGGTGGAAATCATCAACGGATATGCCACTTCAAGAGAAGTGACGAATCAAATAGCTGCATTGGCAAAAGAACTTGGCAAAGTTCCCTGTGAAGTAAATGACTACCCGGGCTTTATTGCGAATCGTATTTTAATGCCCATGATAAATGAAGCTGTATTTAGTTTATATGAAGGCGTTGCGGGTGTGGAAGAAATTGATACCGTTATGAAACTGGGTATGGCGCATCCAATGGGGCCATTGCAGCTCGCCGATTTCATTGGCCTTGATGTTTGCGCTTCTATTTTGAAAGTTTTGCATGATGGTTTTGGTAATCCTAAATATGCGCCTTGCCCGTTATTGAACAACATGGTTATTGCCGGTTTCCTCGGCGTTAAAAGTGGTGAGGGATTTTATAAATATGTCCCCGGAAGTAAAGACTTACAGATTAGTTCGCGCTTCGCGAAAAAATAAAGAATCAAATATTTCCTTTGGATTGTAATCAAATCATTTTTTTCAATTCTACATTTTGCAGGTTTGCAAAGGCATCTGTTACCTCAGTTAATCGATTCCCTGGAATACCCACCTCGACGCTGCAAAATAATTGCGTTTCATTTTTATAAATTGCGCAATTGTATTGTTTAAGAATAAGCATCACATCGTTCATTGCTGTATAGTCAAACTGCAACACATAATTTACTTCAATAGCTTTTTGAACAATGGTAGTACATTGTAAAACCAACGATGCTGAAGTTTTATAAGCAGTAATTAAACCAGGAATTCCAAGCAGCGTGCCTCCGAAATACCTTACTACTACCACAAGAATATTAGTAAGATTGTTAGAATCTATCTGTCCAAGAATTTGCTTTCCTGCGGTTCCCGCAGGCTCTCGGTCGTCACTTGATCTGTAATTATTTCCATCAATTCCCGTTCTGTAAGCGAAGCAATAGTGAACTGCTTTGGGATGTTCTTTTTTTAACGCCTGTAAATATTTTTTAAACTCTTTCAAACTTTTTAATGGATAAGCATAAGCCAAAAATTTACTTCCGCGATCTTTATATTCAGCCAGGCCTTCGGTGTCGATTGTAAAATAATGATCCATATCAAATTAATAATTTTCAACAGGCAAACTAATGGTATTAAAATCAATTGGTTTAAAAAGAATAAACTATAATTTTTTTGAATGATTACCTTTAATATTTCCCACAAAGACACGAAGGTCACAAAGAAAATCTTAATGAATTTTAGC
>JALZAJ010000445.1 GCA_030948465.1 Bacteroidota bacterium | reverse complement strand
CATCTTCCGTTTTATTAGAAATGAAAAAATCGTGCAAATGATCTATCTAAAAATCGTGCAAATTTTAAGAATGAAAATTTTTGTATGTTTTTGAAAATTTTTATCTTATTATTCTATTTAAAAAACTTACACCTACTGTATATAAATTTGAAATACCTTCGTCACCTATGGAAATAAAACTTCACCGATCTGCGATACTTTTGTCCTCTTTTTTATTTTTTGTTTGTTTCAGTTGTAACACTGCCCACTCAGGGGACGAAAACAATTCGCTGGACTCTATTGGTAAAAATGAAACTTTAAAAGAAGGACCTCTAAATCAAAAAAAAGTTATTGATACAGTTGAATATGATAAGATACTAAGAGCATTGAGTAACAACGATACAACCGGTTTGTGGCCTGCAAAGGCTCCATATCCTTTACCGGGGGCTATTTTGCCCTACCACCGGGTTGTTGCATTTTATGGAAATTTGTATTCAAAAAAAATGGGGATTCTTGGAGAATTACCAAAAGATTCTATGTTAAATAAATTGAAAAGCGAAGTTGCGTACTGGCAGGCTGCAGATTCTTCGCTGCCCGTAATTCCTGCGCTGCATTATGTGGCGGTAACCGCGCAGGGAGCTGCCGGAAAAGATGGGAAACATCGAATGCGCATGCCTTTTCATCAAATTGATACAATCATGAACTGGGCAAAAGAAATCAATGCATTGGTTTTTCTCGATATACAGGTTGGCCATAGTTTTGTAAAAGATGAAGTGCCGCCATTGGAATCATATTTGAAATTACCCAACGTTAACCTCGGAATTGATCCTGAGTTTTCTTTAAAAAATGGAGAAGTCCCCGGCACCAAGATTGGGAGTTTTAACGCCGAAGATGTAAATGATGCTATTGACTTCCTCGCAGATATCGTAAGAAAAAATAACCTGCCGCCCAAAATTTTAATCGTTCATCGTTTTACACAGGGCATGATACGTGGTTACCAGGATATTAAGAAAGTGCCGGAGGTGCAGGTAGTAATGGACATGGATGGATGGGGAGATAAAATACTAAAAAGATCCACCTATCTCAGGTATATTTATAGAGAACCGGTGCAGTTTACCGGCTTTAAATTGTTTTATAAAAATGATACTAAAACGGGGACTGATCAATTATATACTCCGCAGGAATTATTAAAATTCACTCCAAAGCCGATCTACATTCAATATCAATAAATACCCGCTACTTTATTTAAATGAAAAGAATTTATTTTATTCTATTGCCAGGCTTATTCTTTATGGCAGCTTGTTCATCTGGCACAACGGCTTCAAAAGATACTGAAAAGAAAGATTCAACGGTTTCAATAAGCGCTGATCCTCCTGCAGTAAATGAGCCTCTGGCAGATGTTACAACCATACTTGCAAAAAAAGAAGTGCCTGTGTTGTGCTATCATCATATAAGAGAACCAAAGCCAGGACAAAGTGAAAGCATGAAAAGTTATTCAGTTTCGCCTGCGCAATTTGCTGAACAAATGAGAGCTTTGAAAGACAGCGGTTATGAAACTATATTGCCTGATCAGCTTTATGAATATTTAGTGCATGGCGCTAAACTTCCACCCAAACCGGTTATGTTATCTTTTGATGATACGGATGAAGAGCAATTTACTATTGGTGAAACTGAAATGAGAAAGTACGGTTTCAAAGGGGTGTACTTTATTATGACTATTTCGATTAACCGGCCACGTTATATGAGTAAAGAACAGCTCAAACAATTGGCCGATAGCGGCAATGTAATAGAAGCTCATACCTGGGATCATCACATGGTGACTAAATATAAAGGAGCCGATTGGGATACACAATTAGTAAAGCCAACAAAACAACTGGAAGCAATTACAGGAAAACCGGTCAAATATTTTGCTTATCCTTTTGGATTATGGAACCAGGCTGCAATACCTGAATTAAAAAGCCGCGGATATAAGCTGGCGTTTATTTTGTCCACCAGGAGAGATTCTACAGAGCCTTTATACACTATACGCCGTATGATTGTTCCCGGCCAGTGGTCTACCCCGGGAATGCTTAAAGCAATGAAGCAGACCTTTCATTTGCAATAGGAAAAACTTATTTCGCTATTTCAATCTTTACCTTTTTATTTTTAATCTTTTGATTTTTTATTTGCTGAAGGGCATGCCCCATTTTTGTTTTGCGTATAGCAACAAAGGAGAAAAAATCTTTCACTTCTATCAAGCCGATGTCTTCCTGTTTCAATTCGCCCTTATTGGATAAAAAGCCAACAATATCAATCTTATTAACCTTGTCCTTTTTTCCGGCGGCAATAAACAATGTTGACCATTTTGGTTTTTCCGGTAACATATAGGTGTCAGGTAATTGTATTTTTTCTACTTCACCGTTAATGTACGAGGGTAACTCTTCCTCCTCATGCAAGATTAATATTGCTGTACCACTTGCATCCATTCTCGCCGTGCGGCCATTGCGATGGGTAAAGGCATCTTCCGTGTGGGGTAAATGATAATGAATGATGTACCTGATATTTGGAATGTCGAGACCGCGTGATGCGAGGTCGGTAGTTATCAAAACATTAGTTGTTCCGTTTCTGAATTTACACAAAGCACTATCCCTTTCCTGTTGTTCCATTCCGCCATGATAAAATTCATTATTAATTCCTTTTTGCGTAAGCAATTCACTGGTGCGTTCAACGGCTTCACGGTGATTGCAAAATACAATAGTGGAGCGGTTGCCAAGGAAACAGATCAGTTTAAAGAGCGTAACCGATTTATCTTTTTCGTCGGATAAGACTGTTTTTATAGCCAGCTTATTTTTATCCTCATTACCGGTTAAAAAATTTAGTCTTTCCGGATCTTTCAACCCGATGAATGAGGGAATTTCTACGCCTTCAGTCGCGGAAGTCAGGATCCTTTTTTTTACATGTTTTAATGAATTTATAATGAAAGAAACCTCATCAAGAAATCCTAATTCCAGTGTTTTGTCAAATTCATCTAACACTAAAACTTCAATGGAATCCAATGTAATATTTCCCCTTCGGATGTGATCGCTTAATCTTCCGGGTGTACCGATGATCAGCGCTGGTGGCTGCACGAGGTTGTTTTCTTCGGTTTCTCTTTTATGGCCGCCGTAACAACTGGTGACTTTGAAACCCGTGCCCATAGTTTTGAAAACCTGCTCGATCTGGATCGCCAGTTCCCGGGACGGAACTACTATAAGGGCTTGCGTATTCTTATTCGAAACATCCAGCACTTCAAGCACAGGCAACAGAAAAGCGATTGTTTTCCCGGAACCGGTAGTGGATAGCAAAATGACATCGGCCTTTTCTTTATTTGCCTTAATCGAAGCTTCCTGCATTTCATTAAGAGCATCGATTTTTAAATTGGTTACTATATTTTCGAGTGAGTATTTTTTCTTTTGCATAAATGCAAAAGTAAGCTTGTTTGTACGGCAGTCTGTTGTTTTGAACTTATTCAAAAATATTTTTTGTAAGAAGATAAAAAAAGTATTGCAGTCTATACATGGATTGTTTACATTTAAAAATGGAACCAGGATTGATTGAATCGTAACCTAAAATATACCGGCAAAAATGAAAAGGAAAACGTTCTTAAAATTATCTGCGGCCGCGGCTGCTGCTCCTGTTTTTTTACCCTTTAAAAGTTGGGCTCAAATGAAAAGATTAAAGAACTGGGCAGGGAATTTTGAATTTAGCACCAGTAATGTGTTTTATCCTAAATCGGTTGATGAAGTAAAGGTATTAGTTAAAAAATATCGCCGGTGGAAAGCCCTGGGCACGCGACATTGTTTCAACCGGATTGCCGATAGTAAGTATAATCTTATTTCGCTTAAGGAAATGAATAGCGTGGTTTCTTTGGATGCAGGCGCCGGCACGGTTACCGTGGAAGGAGGTATTAAATATGGAGAACTATCGCCTTATCTTGATGAAAAAGGATTTGCACTTCACAACCTTGCATCATTGCCCCATATATCCGTTGCCGGTTCCTGCGCTACGGCTACTCATGGTTCAGGTGTCGGGAACGGAAATCTTGCTACCGCTGTACGAGGCATGGAAATAATTACTCCCGATGGAAATGAAATCCATTTGACAAAAATTAAGGATGGCGAAAACTTTATGGCGGCAGTGGTTGGCCTGGGCGCCTTTGGTATGGTTACTAAAGTGACGTTAGCAGTGCAGCCCACATTTATGATGAGGCAGAATGTTTACCAGGAATTGCCCATGAAACAGTTGAAGGAAAATTTTGAAAAGATCATGTCCTCCGGTTATAGCGTAAGCCTTTTTACCGACTGGCAAAGTGAAAACATAAATGAAGTCTGGATAAAAACCCGGGTGGATAATGGCGTAGATTACAATAAGGTGCCGGAATTTTTTGGAGCGAAGGCGGCAACTAAAAATATGCATCCGATAGCGGATCTTTCTGCGGAAAACTGTACAGAACAAATGGGCGTTCCCGGACCGTGGTATGAGCGTTTGCCCCACTTTAAAATGGGCTTCACACCGAGCAGCGGCAAGGAATTGCAGTCAGAATATTTTATTCCCCATAAACATGCCGTGGAAGGGATTCTTGCCATTGCAAAATTGGGCAAGTTGATTGGCCCGCATCTTTTTATTTCTGAAATACGCACCATTGCAGCGGATGATCTATGGATGAGTCCTTGCCGTAACCAGGATTCGGTAACTATACATTTTACATGGAAGCAGGAGTGGCCGGAAGTAAGTAAGTTGCTTCCAATTATTGAAAAAGAACTTGAGCCTTTTCATGTGCGTCCGCATTGGGGCAAGTTATTTACAATAGCTCCAAAAACATTGGCGTCACGGTATGAGAAATTACCGGATTTTATAAAAATGATTTCGAAGTATGATCCTGCCGGCAAATTGCGGAATGA
>JALZAJ010000565.1 GCA_030948465.1 Bacteroidota bacterium | reverse complement strand
GTTCCAAGTATTCGCGCTAAGGTAACAGCTAACGGTCGGGCTTGGCGATGGGCTGGAAATTTATAACGTCAAGCTCAGAACCAAAGCTGAAAATTGTTACTAAAAATGAAGATAACAACTAATAGCTAAATAGATAACGTCGAGGTGGAACTATTGCTGATATTGATTTGCAGCCGATTGTTATTCCGTCAGCCAGCCTATTGCCAAACCTATTGTAAGGCGTTCGTACATTTCAAGGTTGATTTTTTAAAGTTGAAGATTGTGTCTTTTTTAATTCTGATAATGTTTCATTTTTCATCTTAATGTCAGAGTGAAAATTAGGTCTGAAGCCGTGCAATTTGGTTTTTCTATGCTTTTCTTTTTTACGCTTCAGAATTTTGTTTAATAACAGATCTTTATTTTTGTCTTATGTCATTTTTATTTCCATTGATATGATAATGCTCTAACAATACTTCTGATTGTGTCGTCGGTTAGCGGGTAATTTTTTTTAAGAAATTGTTCCGCTGTTTTACAACCTAATAACAAGTCTGAAAAATTCCAAAGTTCATAATCGCCTGCTCTTGTCCAAATTTCTCTAAATGCAGATTTATTTTTTTCATCTAATTGATCGTTGTCAAGTACAAAATTGTAAAATGTCCATGGGTGAGCCCATTTGTCAAAAGTTGCAATGATTCGTTCGAGTGTTTCCATTGTATGACGCCTTACACATAAATATACGCACTCCTTTGCACCGGGAAGTATTAGTTTGCAATATAAAACGTTGCAACAATAAAACGAAAATGAATGCCGATAAACGGGAAACTTTTTAATTGTGTTATTTAAATATCCGGAGATACTAGTAAAATAGAAAAAGTTATTTTTTAGCAAATGGCTTTATGCTTAGCGTAAATAAAGCGCCGGCGCTGTTAAGTTTTACTTTGCCAAAACCAATTCCGCTTAAGGGAAGATTAAGATAGGGTTCTGTGCTTAAAGAAAAGGTGTTATTAAATTTTCTTTCGTAACCAGCCGATAATCTTAACGAGGAAAGATAATGCGTGTTTTTATTTCTAATAGTATAGCTCGCATGTTGATACCCCCCTGGCGTGGGTTTTGAAAAATAATTATACGTTTCCCTTTTCATGAAGTAAGAGGATATTCCCGCTGCTCCAAACCATGACTTCTTTGCATTCTGGCTGAAGGTGTAACTTACAATCAGGGGTACTTCGTTTACCCTGCAATCAGCATTTATATCTTCCAGATCAGGATACAAGTTCCAGAAAAAAGAGGGCGGATGATAATCGGATGGCTTTGCTCCGTAAACTTTTTTTACCGAATAAAAACCGGTTCTTATTTGCCATCTTTTTCCAATTTTATAACCTAGGCCGGCGCCATATAAAAGATTAAATGATCCCACATTATTAATATTTACGGCACTCACATCCGGGCCTGCAGATAGATGCAGCGAAAAGGAATTTCTAAATGCATGTTGCTTTGCTTGCATGGATTTTTTTGTTTCGGAAGCCATCGTTTTTTCTCCATTGCTATTCTTAACAGGATTTAGGATAAGCGGTTTATTTGAAACGGTTATTTGTTGGTAACTATTTATTAGGGTAACCGGCTGATGTGTAAACTCGCCTGCCAGGTAAGTATCTTCTTTCATCGCCGCTTCACCGGCCGGCGAATTTTTTTCATTGATTGGGCTTGTGGCAACCTTATCGAAAGCCGCCTGCATAGAAGACATTGCCGTTTTTCCTAAGGAATTATTTTTTATGATGCGTGACGAAAGCAATGCGTTATGTAATGGCGATTGGGAAAATAGTTGGTTAGCCGGTTTGCTTGCTAAAGAATGAGTTGGAGGAACTTGATTTTCACTATTGGAATTATTTTCTATTCCTTTTACCATGGATTCATTTTTTGAACTTGTACCGGCTATGGGCATTGTTGCGCGGTTAGCAGATTTTTGTTTATTTCCTGAATATAGAAATAACGTTATTAAAGAAACAATCACAAAACCCAACAGGAGAACCAGCCACCTTTCATAGCGCGTTTTTTTCTCAACTGGCGGGGGCTCTTCCATTTGTGGCATGTGCTTACTAAGAAGCGCTTCCATCTTATTCCACGCGTCTTCATTGTAAGCCGCATTATATTGCCCTGCTGCTTCCTGAACTTTTTTATCTAATTTATCAAATGACATTATTAATTGTTACGGATTTGCGATGATAGTGAAATAAGTTTTTTTGTAAATGCCTCTTTGCTTTTGAAAGATTAGATTTTGATGTTCCTGCACTGATGCCTAATTTTTTTGCAATCTCTTCGTGCGAAAATCCTTCAATTACAAACAGGTTGAAAACGGTGCGATAGGCCGGAGATAAATTTTGCACCGCATGAATAATTTCATCATAAGAAATTTTATCCAGGATGCTTTCATAAAAAGAGGGCATTTCCACTACCTTACCATTTAGAAAGGTCATCATTTCCTGGTGATGATATTTTCGGTTATAATCTATCGCCGTATATACCATTATTTTTCCCAGCCATCCTTTAAAAGAGCTCATAACGTCGGCGTAGGTTGGGCTGAAACGGTGCATCTCTTTAAAAATTTTTAAAAAGCCATCGTTTAAAATTTCAATAGCGTCCTCCTGTTTATTGGTGTACCGGGAACAAATGGACAGGGCATACCCATAGAATCCCTTGTAAATCAATTTTTGACTTTCCCGGTTATTAAGGCTGCATCCGCCTATATGTTTTATTAATTCTTCAACTGACAGCAAAATGACAGGATTTACAATTAATAATCGTATGAATTTTACCGAAGGTTGCCTCTCTCATAAAATTACTTAAAGTTTGGGGGGAAATTATCGTCCTGTTTTGAAAATAAAAAGTTTGCTGTAAATTGTTTTCATCCTGCGGATCAAGGCACAGGATATGCTGTACCACACAAAATAAAATGATGGCAACTATAAATACCCCAACAAGGTATTCCTTGTGTTTTGAGAATAATAACGCTAAGTAAGTACTCCGGAAGTTGGCCAAAACCAGGGAGGTGTTTTTGGAGTGTTTTTGATTTAAAGTGTCTCTGGGAAAAACCTCCTTAGTTTCATGGAGAGTTCGGGTTACATAGAAGTATTCAATATTTAAATTTAAAAGATATGCCCTACCGGGTACAAACTACTTTGGAGGAAAATGTGAACGCCGTTACCCACGGTCTCGGCGTCATACTATCACTCATCTTCATGCCTTTTCTTATTATAAAGGCGTTGCACAGCCAGGATGTTCTGATGGTTTGGGGTGTGAGTGTTTTTTCTTTTGGTATGCTTGCGGTTTATATGTCTTCCACAATTTATCATTCCCTGCGGGAGCCCAAATTAAAAAGGCTGGCTAATATCGTGGATCATATCAGTATTTTTTTCCTGATCGGCGGTACTTACACGCCCATAATCCTTCATTATATTCCTGAGCGAACGGCTACCGTATTTTTAACGGTACAATGGTCTGTTATTTTTGCAGGTATTGTCCTTAAACTTTTTTTCACGGGCAAATATGAATGGCTTTCTGTTTCGTTATATATCGTGCTGGGGTGGATGCTGGTGTTCGTGATTAAGCCTTTGATAATTACCATGCCTTCAAACATATTTTTCTGGATCATTGCGGGCGGTGTCTGTTATACTTTCGGAGTTGTTTTTTATGTGCTGGAAAATAAAAAACATGCACACAACATCTGGCATTGCTTTGTGCTCGCAGGAACGATCCTGCATTTTATCGCCGTGTATAAAAGCATAGATATTGCGGTAATATTCAATTGAGATTTGTTTTATGGAATAGGCACTTGTTCGCAATCGTTTTTTACGTAGCGCTCATATCGTTCGCCATTTTTATTAGTTCATTTATCGTTTTCCAATTTCTTGTAGTCGCAGCAAGCTTTAATTTATTTTATAAGAACTGTTTAATTATTGGGGTCACCTGCTAATCCGGCTCATTCATTAAGAAATGAATTATTTCTGAAATAGTTTCGATTTGTTTAAAATTGGGATGACCTACTTTGTGCTCCACATGTTCATGCGCCCACGTGGTGTGATACGGCACGTGGACACCATAGCCGCCGATGGCTAATACCGGCAGCACATCGGACTTGATGGAATTTCCTATCATCATAAATTGTGCGGGCTCTATGTCAAGATGTTTAATGAGTTTTATATAATCACTTTCCTTTTTATCGCTCATAATTTCGGTGTGATGAAAATAATGCCCGATCCCTGATTTTTTTAGTTTGCGTTCCTGGTCGAGAAGGTCGCCTTTTGTAGCAACCACCAGCCTGTAATGGCCCGACAGTGATTTCAATACATCTTCAACGCCATCAAGCATCTCGATAGGCTTGTCTAAAAGATCTTTGCCAAACTGAATGGCTTTTTCAATGACATCAACATGCAATGTTTTATCAGTTATTCGCAAAGCAGTCTCCACCATGCTTAGCATGAAACCTTTCACTCCATATCCATACAGGGAAAGATTAGCTATTTCTGTTTTGAAAAGTTCCTGGGCTATGGTATGCTGAGGTAAATAATCTTCGAGCAGTGCACAAAACTTTTTTTCTGTTTCCTGGAAATAAGGCTCGTTTACCCAGAGCGTGTCATCTGCATCGAATGCAATTACCTGAATGTCCATATCAGCCATATTAAAAGTTTAGGGAAAATTATCATTTTCCGTTTAAATGATTTGTTTTACCGGTCATGCTTTACCGGCAAAATTAATTAGCATTCCTTCTGTTTCTTCCTGTTCTTCTTTTAATAGTATCCCAAACCGGTAAGGCATCGGGAGTAAGGTCGAAATAAAATATCGTTCCTGCATATATCGCAATGAATACAATGCTTTTCAGTACGATGGCAAAGAAGCCGTGCAAATTATGAAAAGCAAAATAGCATATAATAAAACTGATGAGGGCAAGTATAATTGAATACAACGTTTTGATGCTGAAGGGATGCATATTAAATTTTCTTTTCAAAAAAATAATACGGATCACATTATAAATAGTAAATGAAATTACGTTGGAATAACCGGCGCCGATGATCCCAAATTGTTTTACCAAAATGTAATTGAGCGGAATGGCAAGTGATAATAAGATCATGCCGCTTACGAATTCAAAACGCCAAAATGTGGACGTACCAATTATTTGGG
>JALZAJ010000552.1 GCA_030948465.1 Bacteroidota bacterium | reverse complement strand
GTTTTGCTAGACAGATATTCAATGAAGATAACAGCAATCCTGCTATAATGGTTAAAGGAAAAGAAAATGTATCCGAAGGCGCCATTGCAGATGAATTAGAAGGCGTGATGCGTTCCATTAGAAAACTTAGTCCGAAACAGGAAGATAATTTTACATTGAATAAAATAAGCAGTTTCAGTGATAGAGTGAGTTCACTTTTTTCAAGCATTAACCTGGGAGGCTGGGCTATCGGCGTCCTGAGTCTTGTTGTGGGAGCATTTGGTATTGCCAATATAATGTTTGTTACGGTTAAAGAAAGGACTGCAATGATCGGGTTAAAAAAAGCAATTGGCGCTAAGAGACGAAGTATTCTTTCAGAGTTTTTATTAGAAGCGGCGATCATCTGTATCATGGGCGGATTGTTTGGGTTGCTGCTCGTGTACATATTAACGGTAGTCCTAACCAACTTTTTTGATTTTCCTGTTTATATCTCCGGAAGTATTCTCACTCTCGCCATTTCTATATGCGTTATTATTGGCATTTTATCAGGCATCATTCCTGCATACATAGCTTCGAGGCTTGACCCGGTAGTGGCTATCCGGTCCAAATAAAATCTTTACATCAGGATAACCGTTCAAATAAATTGTATGCCCAATATTCTTGCTATTGAAACTTCCTGCGACGAAACTGCCGCTTCTGTTTGCAGGGATGGGTTTATTTTGAGTAATATCATTTTTAGCCAGAAAATTCATGCACAATATGGCGGCGTTGTTCCCGAACTTGCTTCCAGGGCGCATTTGCAGGCAATAATACCGGTAGTGGAGGAAGCGGTAAAGGAAGCCAATGTTTCCCTGGAGGAAATAGATGCGTTTGCTTTTACTCAATCTCCGGGTTTACTGGGAGCGCTTTTAGTCGGAGCCGGTTTTACTAAATCACTTTCGCTGTCTTTTAATAAGCCATCGATTGGTGTCGACCACATGCAGGGCCACGTATTGGCAAACATGATACAATCGCCCTCATCTCTAAAAGCTAAACCCGCCTTTCCGTTTTTATGTCTTACAGTAAGCGGCGGCCATACTCAAATAGTTTTATGCACTGATTATTTGAAGATGAAAATAATTGGCGAAACATTGGATGACGCTGCCGGCGAAGCATTTGACAAATCCGCGAAATTATTGGACTTACCTTATCCCGGCGGCCCCTTGATAGATAAATATGCAATAGATGGAAATGGGGAAAAATATAAATTTCCCGAGCCTAAAATTGATGGTTTGAACTTTAGCTTTAGCGGGTTAAAAACCGCCATTTTATATTTTATCAGGGATGAAAAAATGAAAAATGAAAATTTTGTGCAGGAGAACCTTGCAGACATTTGCGCTTCGATTCAATCACGAATCGTTTCCATCTTATTGAATAAATTAAAAAAAGCATCCAAAGAATACGGAATAAAAAATATATGCATAGCCGGCGGAGTAAGCGCCAACAGCGGCTTAAGGAAGGCTTTTGAAAAAATGGGCAAAGAAGAAAACTGGAAAACATTTATTCCCGCCTTTGAATATTGCACGGATAATGCTGCGATGATCGCCATAACGGCCTACTATAAATTTTTGGCCGGAAAGTTTGATGATTATTCAACAGTACCTTCCGCCAGAACAAACCGGGAGATGTGGGACAAATGAAAGATATTTTTTAAATCTTACTTAAATTCTCTTCAATGCAGCTTATTCATTCAGGCTTCTTCTGTTTATCTTACCATGTCATTTTTACAAGCCTAATTCTTTTTTAATCATGAGGAGAGAAGACGTTTTAAAAAAAGTAGAGGAAGGAAAAATCTGGGATGTTTTGGTTATCGGCGGG
Source organism: Bacteroidota bacterium (assembly GCA_030948465.1). Lineage (GTDB taxonomy): Bacteria > Bacteroidota > Bacteroidia > Chitinophagales > Chitinophagaceae > Ginsengibacter. The sequence goes on along the minus strand of JALZAJ010000552.1, from coordinate 1,124 downwards.
GGCGCCACAGGGCTGGGCATTGCCCTGGAAGCCTGTACCCGTGGGTATTCTACGCTACTTGTTGAGCAATCAGATTTTGCAAAATCCACTTCATCGAAAAGTACAAAGCTTGTTCATGGCGGCGTAAGATATCTTGCACAAGGCAACATAAAGTTAGTGAGAGAAGCAAGTATTGAAAGAGGTTTGCTGTATAAAAACGCACCTCATCTTGTAAAGAATCTTCGGTTTATTATACCGGTATATACAAGATGGTACAGGTTGAAATACACGATTGGTTTAAAATTATACGATTGGATCTCAGGCAGGTTAAGCCTGGGATCTTCTGTTTTTATAAGCCGTAAAGAAGTAATAAAAAATCTGCCAACGATCAATTCAAAAAAATTACGGGGTGGCGTTTTGTATCATGACGGGCAATTTGATGATGCACGATTATCGATCAATATTGCTCAAACTATTTTTGATAATGGTGGATTTGCTATTAATTACATGCAGGTAAAAAACTTGCTAAAAGAAAATGAGCAGGTTTGCGGTGCAAAAATTATAGATCAAAAATCTTCTAAAGAATTTAATGTCAAAGCAAAAGTTGTAATAAATGCCACTGGCATTTTCGTTGACGATATAATTAAAATGGATGACCCGAAGGCAAAAAAAAATATTGCCGTAAGCCAGGGAGCGCACCTCGTTCTCGATAAAAAATTTTTGCAAAGCGATGATGCTATCATGATTCCTAAAACCAGTGATGGAAGAGTTTTATTTATTGTTCCATGGCACGATAAACTGATTGCCGGCACAACAGATACTCCGGTTGAAAATGCTTCACTGGAACCAGTTGCATTAGAAAAAGAAATTCAATTTATTCTTCAAACCGCGGCATCTTATCTCACTGTTACGCCTGAACGCAAAGATGTACAAAGCACCTTTGCAGGGCTACGGCCCTTAGCGGCTCTTAAAGAAAAAAGTAACGACACAAAAGAGATTTCCCGCAGCCATAAGATCATTGTTTCTCCTTCGAAATTATTTACGATCGTTGGTGGGAAATGGACCACGTATAGAAAGATGGGCGAGGATATGATTGATAAAATAGAAGATGAATTAAAATGGAAACCTACTGCTTCAGTGACATC
>JALZAJ010000551.1 GCA_030948465.1 Bacteroidota bacterium | reverse complement strand
GCAGTGGTGAATTGATAATTTGATTTTTTTATTCCGAGCATTGACGCAAATTTCAAAATGCACCTGCCGCCATTTCCGCACATCGATCCTTCATTTCCATCAGAATTAAAGTACGTCATATCAAAATCGAACCCATCTTTATTATTGAGAAGGATCAGTCCATCACCGCCAATTCCAAATCTCCGGTTGCATAAAAGATTCACTTGTTTTGGGGTTATTTTACTGTAAATTTCCTTCCGGTTGTCCAGCAGTATAAAATCATTTCCGGTGCCCTGGTATTTATAGAATTCAATTTTCATTTTAAAGTTTTTCAGAAATTATGTCCAATGTTTTTCTAATTAATTTATCAACAACACCATGGCCATCGGCGCTAAAATTTTTATGTATGCGATTGGCTACGATGGCGCTTAGCGAAAGACAATTGTGGCGCAAAGCCTTACCCAGTCCATATATACCGGCAGTCTCCATTTCAAAATTGGCAATGCGGTGATGCCCAAATTTAAAACCGGTAAAACGATCGTTCAATTGAGGGTTACTTAGCCCTAACCGCAGAACCCTTCCCTGCGGGCCATAAAATCCTGGGCAGGTAACCGTAATTCCCTGGTGATATCCTTCCACAAAATGTTTTATAAGAGACATCGATGCGCCTGCGATATAAGGCTGACTAAACCTTTGGTGCAGTTGTGTTTCTGTAACAAAGGAATGCAATAATTGTTTTTCCTCTTCATTATTTTCCTGCAAATAAAAGTTCATTAAGTTGTCAATACCGACAGCGTGCGTGCTTGCGACAAAACTATCGACCGGTATATCTTCCTGCAAAGAACCTGAAGTCCCAATTCGAATAATATTTAACTGCTTAAGATCTTTATTTATTGTTCTTGCAGTGAAATCAATATTTACGAGAGCATCCAGCTCGTTCAATACAATGTCAATATTATCGGTGCCGATTCCGGTGCTTACCACTGAGATTCTTTTCTTGCCCAGGAAGCCGGTATGGGTTACAAATTCCCGGTGATGTCTTTTCACTTCGATAAAGTCAAAATATTTACTTATCTCCTTCACCCTATCGGGGTCGCCTACCGTTATAATATGGGTTGCGATTTCACCGGGCATCGCATCGAGATGATAGATTGCGCCCCTGCTGTTTATTATCAGTTCCGATTCAGCTATCTGCTGCATGACATTTCCTTATTGATTTTAAAAAACTGAAAGATACTAACTGAATTTTTGGGGCTGGTTTCAAAACAGGACTTTGATAAAAACATCGAATTTCGCACTTTGTAAATAAAATTTTCTAAAAATATTTTCATTACTTTTGTGCCCTCAAAAAAGGTCCTGTGGCCGAGTGGTTAGGCAGAGCTCTGCAAAAGCTTCCACAGCGGTTCGAATCCGCTCGGGACCTCCTATCACACCGTTAAAATACACTGAAAGCCCTCGTTAATTGCGGCTTTTTACGTGCCAGGTGTAAGTCAGCCAAAGACTATGTAGCCACTAATTACACGAATTAGGAATTAAATATTTCCTTTTAAAAAGATGATAAAAAGAAGCCCCTTCGTATTCCTATTTGCCTAAATGAACGGCGAATGCGCCAATGAAAAAGATTTGCAGCAGCCTCCCTTTGTTCCCGATGATCTTCATAGAAGAATGTTAAATAACGCATACAAACAATAAAATTATTGTCATCCCCACAATGCCTCCTGCTATTCCTGCAACAGCGTCTAAAATTTCATAATGCCCCCTTTTTGTAATCAGTGAAAAAAGTTCAAAACCATAGCTGATCGCAATTACTAAAAGAAAAGTAGTAAGTATGCCCGTAAAAAAATAATGCGGCGCCAGGTACAGGGCGCACATTTGTAAAATGGCTCCCATCAGGATGCCGACAAAAAAATGCTTCCATTTGTCTGGTGCAATTTTAATCAATTCAAAAAAAGGTTTTCAGCGTGAAAGAATGAGAAATTAAGGTCAAAAAAATAATAAATATTCCTATCTATGGCTTGCGGGTATTCTTATTTTTACAGAAACGGTTAACATAAATATAATTGTAAATTTCTTTTGGATAGTATCTTTATTCCTCATGATTTTCAGGGTGATCTTAAACAGATAAATTTTAATTATGAAAATAGCTACTTATAATGTTAATGGTGTCAACGGCCGCTTGCCGGTGTTGCTTCGCTGGCTTAATGAAACATCGCCGGATGTGGTGTGCCTGCAGGAGTTAAAAGCGCCACAGGAAAAATTTCCTGAGGAAGCAATACAGGATGCGGGTTATCATGCTATCTGGCACGGGCAAAAGAGTTGGAATGGGGTGGCCATACTTGCCCGCAACGAACAGCCCGACGAAGTAAGGCGGGCGCTGCCAGGGGATCCGGATGATCTCCATAGCCGCTATATAGAAGCAAAGGTCAATGGCATCGTTATCGGTTGTCTCTACCTGCCAAACGGTAACCCCGCGCCCGGACCAAAACTCGATTATAAGATGCGTTGGTTTGAAAGGCTAACCCTTCATGCCGCCGAACTTTTTGCGTCTGATGTTCCCGTAGTATTGACCGGGGATTATAACGTAATGCCTACGGAACGGGATGTTTACAAGCCTGAACGCTGGGTAGATGATGCATTGTTTCGGCCCGAAGTGCGTTCTGCTTTTAAAACATTGGTATCACAGGGATGGACAGACGCAATTAGGAAATTATACCCGGAAGAAATTATTTATACATTTTGGGATTATTTCCGCAATGCTTACGGACGCAATGCAGGTTTGCGCATAGACCATTTCCTGCTTAGTCCGCATCTTGATAAACGGCTTATCGCTGCCGGCGTGGACCGGCATGTTCGGGGATGGGAAAAATCAAGCGATCATGCGCCGGTTTGGATAGAGCTCGCAGATTAAAACTTGCTCTGTATAAAAGTCCCTGCCAAATTTATTAGTGTGATTTATTTTGCGGGAACACCCGACGGAGACTCGAATTGCTAATTGCTTTGCCGCAAGGAACGAGCTAAATATTTTAAGGTCTATGTTTTTGCTTTTACCCCACTTACGATTAATGCCTGAACACCGCCTTTTTCTGATACCGTTCCGGTAAGTGTTACTTTTTCACCGGCAAATTTTTTAGCATCATCATAAGCATCCGAATTCTTGCTGTCTTTAATTAACAGGTAAACTTTTCCATCATCGGTAAGAATGCCCATTGGAGCGCCGCCTTTTATGCAAGTGGCAGCACACTCTTTATGGCCATCACCATGAGCGCCGGAAGCCATATAACATTTCATATCCAAAATTTCTCCGGTCACTGTTTTTACATCATAATTTTTCAAGTCGAAAGATTGAACAGACAAAAAGAATGCAGCCAGGAATGCAATGCCTGCGATTCGTTTGAAATAATTCTTTTTCATATTATAAAATTTAGAAGTGAAATAAGAAAAATAGGGAGGGATAAAAGGCGCCATGAATTTAGGATTTTTTTTTCGGAATTTATTATTTCCTTTCGGCACATATAGTAAAATCGAGCAAGGCGTTACTATAATAAATTATCAACCAGGCGATGACGCAAGGCGCCTTTCAATAAACTTTAATTAAAAATATCGCACCTTCCATTGCCGTACCCATATATCATTTGCCGATAAAGTTTGTATCCCTTCTTTATTAATCAGTAACTGATCATGATCAACAGAATCTGCAATGCCGCACCATGGCTCTATACATACAAAGTCTCCTCCTTTTGCGGCCCACAAACCGAGAAACGAAAATCCTTCAAAATAAAATTCAAGCCCATGCGCATCGTGTTGTGTTTTAAGTAAAACTTTTTGTGAGCTTAAATCTTTAAATACCAAAGCATCATTTGCAAATAGTTCATGACTAAGATCGATACGGCGCGAATTATTAAAAAAGGGTACCGGTGTAGTCTCTATCAATCCCTCTTTATTTATACGCCAGCGGTCAGCATTCTCAACACAATTAAATTCTAAAAAGTAATCCCCGTATGACCTGCCCTGTGTTAAAGGCACTTTAAAAGCCGGATGGGCACCTAAGGAAAAATACAGGGGACCGGTGCCTGTATTTCTTACTTCATAGACTACTTTTAAAGCGTCATTATCAAGCAGGTATTTTACAAAAAGTTCGAAGGTAAACGGATAATTTTTAAATGAATGTGATGTGTCTTTTAAAACGAAAACAACCTGGTGCTGCTCCTGGGATACTAACTCAAATTCAGCATCCCGTGCAAAGCCATGTCGCGGCAACTGGTAACTTTTATCCCTATAAATGTATGTATCGTTTTTTAGCGTGCCTACAATTGGAAATAATATGGGCGATGTTTTTCCCCATACAGAAGGATCGCCGCTCCATATATATTCCACGTTGTTATCTTTTCTTACAACACTTCGCAGCTCAGCGCCTTTTGATATTACAGCAATTCTTAATTGCGAATTTTCGAGGGTAATAGTCATACTTTTTTTGCTAAAAGTAAATTTTATTTATGATCGGGAAGTTGCTGCAGCAGCGGAAGCTCCTGTAAAAACCTGTTCCAATAAATCATACAATTCCGGATGCTTTTCCTTCATCTTTTCCGGTTGCTCAAAAAAATACTCTGCGGCCACGGCTAAAAATTCCGCTTCATTAGCAGCGCCATAAGGATTAATGTCTGACTGGCCGGAATTAATCAGTTGTATTTCTTCGTGTATGCGGCGCAGAAAGGGTAACACATATTTATGATGCAATAAGGTTTCAGGTACTCCATCGGTACTTCCGTCTGTCTTATCTATGAGGTGTACAAATTCATGAATGGCGGTATTGGATTTATCAGTATGGTTTAAAAATCCTGTTCTGAGATCCTGCTGTGAAAGCAGCATTACATTTTGCATGGGGCCTGTACCTACCATTCCCAATACATTGCGGTCAGCGCCTTCAAGATCATATTCTTTAGTAAATGATGCGGGATACAATAATACCTCATGAATATTCCGGTACTCCCAACCTTTGAAAGCAAAAATGGGAATAATAGCAGCCGCAGCTACAAAAACCCTATCCCTGTCTTCGACCGCAGTTTTAACACCGGTGATCCGGATCTTTTGTAAAAATGCTTTTACTCTTTCTTCAAATCTTATTTTTTCTCCCGCAGATAACCGCTGATAAAATAATACATGCTGTTGAAGAATTTCCCTTTCCCTTTCAATATCAGGCGGCGGGAGTTGTGGCTTTTTCCTGAAGGCAACATATAAAAAGCCTCCTATAATAAATACGCTGATGATAAAAATTATTAGCTGCATGTTTGTTCATTTCAACTCATCTTCGGCTACGCCTATCCGTTACTCTGTAGGGCCGTTCAGGCTGTCACTTATTTTTTCCCGGGTTTTTTTAAATTCCAGTTTACCAAATTTCCAGGTAAAATTAATACCGATAGACCGGAAAGGAATGCTGCGCCTGCCGCTAATTGTAAAGTTGGGGCCAAAAAGTTCCGTCCGCTGATCTACATTTTTTTTGAAAGGATTAGAGGCTGTTAAAGCAAGACTGCCTTTCTTATTCCAGAATTGCTTGCGCATCGCAATACTATACGTGGTAAATGATGGATACCTGCCCTGCGCTTCATGGCGGGCGGAACTAAAATTTCCAAAGAACTCAGCAGCCAGCGTACCGGAAAACTGATAGGAAGCATTTAAGTTAGCGCGGTAATTAAAACTATTGTAATTGTAGCCGTTATCAATCGCATTAATGGTGTGTCTGTGAAAAAAGAAAAAATTAGTTCTGACATTTAACTTCGGAATAAAATTTATATCACCGAAAAAGTTTATTCCCACATTATTTTCCCTTCCAATATTTTCCCGCTTGCTTACCGCAACATTAGTATAGACAGTATCTCCTACAAGGTAGGAGGCATAATAAACAATAAAGGGTTGTATGTCCTGCTCGTTGATCCTGTAAAATAAGGTGACCATTAGCGAACCAAATTTTTTGATGTCATTACTGTAACTCAATTCATAGCGTTTTCCTATTTCCGGTTTAAGATTTGGATTTCCTGTAGAAAGATTTTTTGGATCCGAGGTATTGATGTAAGGGTCAAGATCCCGGTAGTTCGGCCTTTCTATCCTTTTGGAATAGCTAAGTTTCAATAAAGAATTTTCGCTCAATTTTTTTAAAAAAAACAGGGAGGGAACAAACGTATTATAACCAGGCGTAGCCTCCTGTTGTTGGGCATTGGAATAAAAAGCATTAAGGTTAGTTCGTTCAAAGCGTTCTCCAATTTTAGCATCAAATAATTTAAAAAAAGGAAAACTCAGTTCGGCATACAGTGCATATATTTTTTGATGGTAGGTAAGGCGGTTAGATAAAAAATTGTCTTTATTATACAATCCCGAAACGGAATCTAATTTCGTCACGTTAGAGTTGCTGGTAATATCGTAGAAATTTAATTTGCTTCCGACGCCCAGCAATATGTTCTTTTTTAAAGGCTGCACATAATCCACTCTTACTTCTGATTCATTTTCAATACCTGGATTTGTACCTTTCGTACTATAATACATTATATGCTGCGGCAGTGAAAACTGGTAATTATTATTACTGGATTGAATATCTCCCAAACTGGTATTGGCCGACAACTCCAGCTCCTGGTCTTCCTTTTTAAATGTTCTTTTATAGTTAACACTTGCATCGGCATTGTGAACATGAAAATCATTATCTGCGTTAATAGCAGACTGTATATCAGATATATCAGCTCCGTTTATTCCTTTTATATTTTGTGACTGACTGGTAAAGCTGTTGCCTGAGGTATTAAAATTATTATAGGATAATGAACCGGAGAGACTGTTATAATCATTAACATCCCAATCGAAATTAATTCCTGTTTGAAATCCGCTTCGTGCAAGCCGGTTAAAGCCATCCTGGTGCAGCAAAATATTGGTATGTGCAAACGTATCAATGGTCACCCTGTCGGATGAATTACTGGTTTTCGCTCTTAGTCTTGCATTACCGCTTATATAGGCATTCATACCAAATTTTCCTTTGCGGGCATTGAAATTGAAAGAACCATTTTCGTATCTCGTTCCGCCGGTAAGAGATAAATTTCCATTTACACCCTGCGAATTATTTTTTTTCAAAATAATATTAATGATGCCGCCAACACCCTGTGCATCATACTTAGCTCCGGGATTGGTAATTACCTCTATACTTTTTATCTGGCTTGCAGGTATCGATTGAAGCACGTCCGCAATACTGCTTCCGAATGCGGCGGAAGGCTTGCCATTAATTAAAAACCGTATGCTTGAGCTGCCGGCTAATTGCACATTCCCATCAACATCCACTGACACCTGGGGCACTTTTTTTAAAACATCGGCTGCAACGCCACTTTGAGAAGTAAGATCTTTCTCTGCATTAAAGACCATTTTATCAATCTTATTTTCGATGATCGTTCCCTGAACGGCAACATTTATATTTTGCAGGGTCGTTGTTTTTGGAGCTAATACCATGTCTTTTATTTGCACTATCGGGTGATCAATATCTATTTGAAGGCCGGGCAATGTGATTGCTTTATATCCTAAGAATTCTGCTACCAGTTTATAATTTCCCGCCTTTACATTGTCCACTTCGAAATTTCCTTTGTTATCCGTAACCGTTCCGTTTATTGGCTTTTTATCTGCATTTAAAAAGAGAGAGATGGTTGCATATTCCAGCGGATTATTGGTTAAAGAATCAATAAGTTTTCCCTTAATTTTAAAACCCGTGTTATCAGTTGCCTTCTGGCCAAAAGTTGTACAGATTACTACTAACAAAAATGCAAAAACAAAACAGATGAATTTCACGCGAATAATTAAATAAAGCGCAAATCTATTCTACAATTCCGTAGCAATTTTGTATAAGACGGAAAAATCATTTTTTATAACGCTGGCAAACTTTAAAAGACTATCGTTATAAATTGCGGTAAACGAAAAATCTTTGTGTGCAGCAAAGAGGTATAAAGTAAAAAAAATTAATTATGACAGACATAGCGTTCGCTAAACAATTTGCCGCAGACTGGATCAGTTCCTGGAACGATCATGATATTGAAAAAGTATTAGAATTTTATTCAGATGACTTTGTTATAGAAAGCCCTTTAGCGTTGAAACTTTTTCCGGAAAGCAGTGGGATCATCTCTGGGAAAAATAACGTAAGAGAATATTGGGTCGCCGGACTTAAGCATAATCCGGAATTAAAGTTTGAACTGCTGGATGTGTTAACAGGAGTGAATGGACTTACCATTTATTTCCTTAGCATCACACAGAATAGAAGAGTCGTTGAGGTGTTACGTTTTAATAAAGAAGGGAAAATAAATAAAGCAATTGTCAACCATTCCAGCTTAGCGTCTTGATTGATGTTGGCCTGGCTGCATTTCTATTATTATTCCGCAATCCATGCCAGGCATAGGTTCTGAAAGAAACAAAAATCAATTTCAATTCTTCTTTTACGATCCATGGTAAAAAGACAATCAACAATTCCACGATCATTATGGATCTGTATTTTTTCAATCACAATATTTTTTTTAAAATCTAATCCACCTTTCCCATACCATTTAAACACGGCTTCTTTGCAGTTCCATAACAGCGTAAGCTGCTGAAGGTCGTTAGCTTTTAATAAAAGAATTTCCGTATCATTTAAAAACTTATGTTTTATCAATTCAATTTTTTGCCTGATCAATTCTATATCGATCCCAACCCGCATTTCTTTGCTTACGATTACTGCTGCATAGTCGCCGCAATGGGAAATGGAAAAATGATACTTTTCGCCAG
>JALZAJ010000534.1 GCA_030948465.1 Bacteroidota bacterium | reverse complement strand
ATATTTGTTTCCGAAGCTTTTGATCCTCTCCTGGTGAGAAATACAAAGTTTTTTGGGTTGGTTCGTATAGGAAAATTAGAGCCTTACTACCTGGAATTTCATAACCTTCGTATGCCCGTTGGTATTTATAACAGTACGATCATAAGCTGCGACCTGGGTGATAATATTTGTATAGATAATGCACATTATTTGAGCCATTATATTATTGGAAATGATGTAATGATCGCCAACGTCAATGAGCTGGCAACAACCTCCTATTCAAAATTTGGGAACGGGATTTTAAAAGACGGTGAAGTAGAAAAGACCAGGGTTTGGATGGAATTAAGAAATGAAAACGGCGGCAGGCAAATAGCTCCTTTCAACCGGATGCTTGCAGGAGACGCCTACCTGTGGAGCAGTTACCGCGATGACCAGGAACTTATGGACCGGTTTATGGAACTTACTGAAAAAGAGTTTGATAAAAAACGCGGCTATTACGGCACCATCGGCGACAGATGTGTTCTCAAAGACTGTAACATCATCAAAGATGTTTCAATAGGGACAGACGCCTATCTTAAAGGCGCCAATAAATTAAAAAATCTTACTATCAACAGCGATGAAGATAGAACATCACAAATTGGGGAAGGATGTGAAATGGTAAATGGCATTGTAGGATTTGGTTGCAGAATATTTTACGGGGTAAAGGCTGTTCGCTTTGTAATGGCATCCCATTCGCAACTTAAGTATGGAGCGAGGTTGCTTAATTCTTACCTGGGAAACAACTCCACCATTTCTTGCTGTGAAGTGCTCAATTCTCTTATTTTTCCGGGTCATGAACAGCATCATAATAATTCATTTTTGTGCGCTTCTCTCGTGATGGGTCAAAGCAACATTGCAGCCGGAGCAACCATTGGCAGCAATCATAACAGCCGCAGCCCGGATGGTGAAATTATTGCCGGCAGAGGGTTCTGGCCCGGCCTGTGCGTAAGCCTGAAACACAATTCCAAATTTGCATCTTTTACTATCCTTGCGAAAGGAGATTATCCCTATGAATTAAACATAAAATTACCCTTCAGTCTTGTAAGCAACGACGTCACAAATGACAGGCTGGTTTTAATGCCCGGATACTGGTTCACTTATAATATGTATGCCCTTTCAAGAAATACGTGGAAGTATGAAGACCGCGACCGCCGTACAGAAAAAATACAAAAGATAGAGTACGATTATCTTGCCCCGGATACAGTGAATGAGATGTTTTTAGCTATTGGTTTATTATCGAAAATAAAACCTGATGCGGATGGAAATTATTATACTTCCGGGTTTGAAAACAGCCAGCGCAGGACGCAAATAGTCAAGGTGCCGCAAACCATCGAACTATTCAAAGATCTGATTGCATACTATGGAATAAGTCAACTGTTAGATCACATAACAATGAATAAAATATCTTCCTTTGATGAGTTGAAAAAAACAATACCCACGAGAATTGAAAGATCAGAATGGTTAAATATTGGCGGACAGTTAATGACTGATGCAGAAGTTGAAAAATTAAAGAAGAATATAAAATCTAAAAAAATTAATTCATGGCTGCAGGTTCATGAATACTATAAACAGGAAGGCCTGAGCTATAACCATCATAAATTAATTCATGCCTATACTTCTTTGCTTGAAATAGAAAATATTACTTCAAAACAATTTACCCCAACTGTTTTTAAATCATTGCTGGAAAAATCAATAATCACGCACACATGGATGAGCGAAGGCATTTATAATTCAAGGGCAAAAGATTATAAAAATCCATTCAGGAAAATGGTTTATGAAAATAACCAGGAAATGAATAAAGTAATAGGCCGCCTGGAAGACAATCAATTTATACAGGATAAATTAAAAGAGCTTGATATTTATAAAAAGAACGTGAGAGGTATCATCAAGAAAATGAAATTATGAAATTCTAACTTAATTATCTGCTCATCTTATTTCAAAAACGATTCCACCGCCAGCATATAACCTTTCAATCCAAATCCAAAAATAGTCCCTGAACATTTCGCCGTAATGTGAGAAAATTTCCGGAACTCTTCGCGGGCTTCAATATTAGATATATGCACTTCAACAACGGGTATTTTTAGTGCAGCAATCGTATCGCCAATTGCAATTGAAGTGTGCGTATATGCTCCTGCATTTAATATGATTCCCTCCATTTTTTGGCCGGCGTTTTGTAATTCATTGATCAGTTCACCTTCTATGTTGCTTTGATAATAATCAAAATCAACGGTCTCATATTTTTTACGCAGCTTATTAAAGTAATGCTCAAAAGATTCACCCCCATAAATATCAGTTTCCCTCGTTCCTACCAGGTTTAAATTGGGGCCATTTATTATTGCTATTTTCATTGAATTCTATTTTTTAAGTTAGCTAATCATGTTAAAATTATACATTTTGGGCTTCATGAATCATTCCAAAAAACTGATCGAACAAATACCGGCTGTCGTGTGGCCCAGGCGTTGCTTCGGGATGATATTGAACTGAAAAAGCCGGGCGGTCCTTTAGCCTGATCCCTTCTATTGAGTTGTCATTAAGATTTACATGGGTTATTTCAATATTTTCGCAGGCATTTATAGCTTCTGCGTTTACACCAAATCCATGATTTTGGGTAGTAATTTCACACTTACCCGTTATCATATTTTTAACCGGATGGTTCAAGCCCCTGTGGCCATGATGCATTTTAAAAGTGGGTATGTCATTCGCCAAAGCAAGTAACTGTTGCCCCAGGCAAATTCCGAAGAAAGGTTTTTTTACATCGAGAATTTCTTTAATAACCTTCACGGCATACTGCATGGGTTCAGGATCTCCCGGTCCGTTACTTACAAAATAACCGTGTGGCTTAAATTGCTCAAGTTCATCAAATCCAGTTTTAGCATTGAAGACTTTAATGTAAGCTCCCCTTTCCAGCATGCAGTTTAAAATGTTCTTTTTTACACCAAAATCAAGAACGGCAATTCTTACAGGGCTGTTCTCATCACCAAGGGTATAGTTATCTGCTGTTGAAACTTTTGAAGCCAATTCCAGTCCATTCATTGAAGGAACTTCTGACAAAATTTTTTTAAGATCTTCTCTGTTATTTTCTGAAGATATAATACAATTCATCGCTCCGTTGCTTCTTACGATCGTTACTAACGCTCTCGTATCAATGCCATCGATGGCAACTATATTTTGCTTTTCAAAATATTGCTGAAGAGAATCATTTGCGGCAAAGCGTGAATACTGTTGCTCCAGATTTCGTCCGATAACCCCTTTTACTTTTACAGAGTCGCTTTCTACATCTCCTTCTTTTACACCATAGTTACCTATATGAACATTGTTCATAATTATAACCTGGCCATAATAACTAGGATCGGTAAAAACTTCCTGGTAACCGGTCATTCCTGTATTAAAGCAAATTTCACCGGTTGCAGTACCTATTTTTCCAAATGCTTTTCCGTGGAAAACGGTGCCATCTTCCAAGAGTAACGTGGCGGAGTGGGGAGAATTTAATTCAGACATATAATAAATTTTGCAAAGAAAAGTAAATGCCTGGAAAATTGCTTACTATTTTTTTTACTATTATCTACACAATTCTAAAACCGCGGGGGCAAAAAAAAGTCCCGTCAAAAATTGCGGGACCTGCAAATATTTATGCTTTTACTTCCGGTTCTGTGTCTTCGGGTTCTTCAATGGGTGTTTCTGTTTCAGATGATTCTACCGGGGCAGGTTTTGCAGATGGCTTTTCAGCAACTTCAGCTTTGGCTTCGGTAGTTTTTTTGCTTCTTCCGGCACGCCTCGTTTTCTTTGTGGCAGTTTCCGTTTCACCAATTCCCTTACCATAAATTTCATTATAATCCACTAATTCTATCATGGCCAATTCTGCGTTATCTCCTACCCTTTTCCCCAGTTTAATAACACGGGTATATCCACCAGGACGAGAAGCAGTTTTTGCACTGATCACATCAAACAATTCTTTTACCGCATCTTTATCCTGCAGGTGACTAAAAACCATTCTGCGCTGATGCGTTGTATTTTCTTTGGCTTTTGTTATTAATGGTTCTACATAAGGGCGCAGCGCTTTCGCCTTTGCCA
>JALZAJ010000436.1 GCA_030948465.1 Bacteroidota bacterium | reverse complement strand
AATATTCAATTTGGCTCCAATACCAGCGGGTATTACCAGCAACATTTTGAAATTCCTTTCTTCAATTATTTCTTAAAGGGTATAGGTGATATTTCTCAAATAGGCGAAGCAAATGTTTTTGTTACCGGCGCCAACGAATGGAAAACTTTTTCAGAATGGCCGCCTGCAAACGCACAGGAGAAAGCCATCTACCTGCAACCTGATGGAAAGTTAGGTTGGTCTAAACCCACAGCAGCCAACAGTTTTAGCGAATATATAAGTGATCCTGCCAAGCCGGTTCCTTATGAAGAATTTGTTCACTTCAACAGAACCCGCACTTACATGTCGGATGATCAGCGTTTTGCCGCGCGAAGGCCGGATGTGCTGGTTTTTCAAACGGATACGTTATCTGATGCCGTAACGATTGCCGGTAATATCATGGCAGATATTATGACAAGTATTTCAACAACCGATGCTGATTTCGTTGTAAAACTTATTGATGTTTTTCCGGAAAATATGGGATACAATCAGGTTAATATTTATGCAGAAAACGATCCCGATAAAATTTACCCGATGGGCGGTTATCAAATGCTGGTGCGTGCGGAAATTATGAGAGGTAAATTTCGAAACAGCTTTTCAAAACCAGAACCATTTGTGCCGGGAGAAATTACAGAAGTGAAATGGGAACTGCCTGATGTTGCGCACACTTTTTTAAAAGGCCATCGCATTATGATACAAATACAAAGCAGTTGGTTTCCACTTGCTGATCGTAATCCACAAAAGTTTTTAGATATTTATAATGCGGATGCAAAAGATTTTCAAAAAGCAACTGTTCATATTTATCACGATGCACAACATCCATCAAAAATTATTTTACCGGTTTTAAAAAAATGAATTTTTCAAAATAGTTTTACCAATGAAAAAAACATACCTGGCCTTATCATTGTTTACAAGCCTTTCCTGTATGGCGCAAACTATAAACATCACTCCGCAGCCGGCTGAAATTAAGATGCCGGAGATCGCTTCAACTTTTGTTATCACAAAAAGCACCACCATCGTTTTGGAAGGAAGCGGCCCGAAAAAAAGCGCTGACTTTTTAAATAGTTACCTGAAAAAGTTTTATGGATTCAAACTGAATGTGTTGAATCAGGCAACCGGTAAAAATTCAATTGTGCTTACGGTGAAAGCTATGGATAGCGCTATCGGTGGCGCCTATACGCTGACAGTTAATAACGGCGGAATAAATATTTCAGGCAATGATGAAGCGGGTGCCTTCTATGGTATTCAGACATTGATCCAATTATTACCCGTGAAAAAATCAACGGCTATAGAAGTTCCGTATGTTGCTGTCAATGACTGGCCGCGGTTTCAATATCGTGGCATGCACCTCGATGTTGGGCGACATTTCTTCCCCGCTTCTGATATAAAAAAATATATCGACTTTCTCGCTTATCATAAATACAATCGCTTTCACTGGCATCTTACCGATGACCAGGGCTGGCGCATTGAAATAAAAAAATATCCGAAACTTACCTCTGTTGGCGGTTTCCGTAATGGAACTATTATCGGTCACTATCCAGGCAAAGGCAATGATAACAGACGTTACGGCGGTTTCTATACACAGGAGGAAATAAAAGAAATCGTAAAGTATGCGCAGGATCGTTATATCACGATCATTCCTGAAATTGAGATGCCCGGCCATGCTTCTGCTGCCATTGCCGCTTATTCCCGTTTAAGTTGCTTCCCGGATGAATCAACAAAAATTTCGCCTAAGACGCCATGGGCAGGATCAAGAAAAGGAAAGCAGGTGCAACAAACGTGGGGAGTATTTGAGGATGTATTTTGCCCATCGGATTATACATTTAAATTCCTGGAAGATGTGCTCGATGAAGTAATGGAACTTTTCCCCTCAAAATATATTCATATCGGCGGCGATGAATGTCCGAAGACAGCGTGGAAACGATCTGATTTTTGCCAGCAACTGATTAAGGAAAATAATTTAAAGGACGAGCATGGCTTACAAAGTTTTTTCATCAGCAAAATTGAAAAATATATAAACAGCAAAGGAAGAAATATTATAGGATGGGATGAAATTCTGGAAGGCGGCCTCGCAGCAAATGCAACCGTTATGAGCTGGCGTGGCGAAGAAGGCGGAATCGCCGCGGCAAAGCAACATCATGATGTGATCATGACTCCAACAACCTATGTTTATTTCGATTACTCGCAATCAAAAAACGAAGACAGTGTTACTATTGGCGGCTATTTGCCCCTCGATGTGGTGTACAATTATGAACCGGTTCCTAAAGAGCTGAACGAAGATGAAGCCAAATACGTATTAGGCGGACAGGCTAATGTGTGGACTGAATACATTGGCAACATGCCTAAACTTGAGTACATGATATTCCCGCGCATGACTGCCTTAAGTGACGTGTTATGGACGCCTAAGGAAAAGAAAGACTGGAACGGTTTTAAAGCAAAGCTTCCCGGTATATTTAACCGGTACAAATTATGGGGCGCTAATTACAGCCAGGCTTATTATGATCTTCAATCCGCCGTGCTGCCTGCCGAAGATCGCGATGGAATATTATGGAAACTGGAAAGTGAAAACAATGAAAATAAAATTATTTATGTCAAAGGAAAAAATACCAATACGAGTTTTGATTATACTGAACCCATTTTAATAAGCTCCTCCGGCACGTATGGTGCGGCTCTTACCGGCAAAGACCATAAAATTTTAAGCAACTGGGTTTGGAAAAATTTTTTGTTCAATAAAGCAACAGGGGAAAAAATAACGCTTAAAAATGAACCGGCAGCTAAGTGGCGCGGCAGCGGGGCATTTACCCTGGTCAATGGAATTATTACTGATCAGGGTTTGTCTCAGGCTTCTGAATGGCTGGGCTTTTCAGGAGAAGATTTAGAGGCTGATATTGACCTGGGCCAATTGGAAAAAATAACCATTGTGTCACTCAATGTGCTTGACAAAAATGATAGCTGGATATATCTTCCCAAAGAAATACAGGTTGCTGCATCTTCTAACGGTCAAAATTATTCTTCTGCAGCAGCTTTAGCAATAGATGCTGAGAAAGATAAAGGCAAAAGAAAATTTACAATACCGCTTAATACTTCATCACGTTTTTTAAAAGTAATTGCTAAAAACCCGGGGATCATTCCCTTTGGCTTGCCGGGTGCAGGTTCCCCGGCATGGCTGTTTGCCGATGAAATAGAAGTCAATTGAGCATCCTGAATATTAGTAATCTAGGGCATTCGATTATCTAACTCCATTCTCTCGATCTACAGAAAAATTTGTTGAGTGTCTTTTCCTTATGCTACATAGTTAAATTTAGATAATATATTATTACTCAAACTTTCATTTCACTGCTAACTTAGTTTCGCTATCGCCAAAACCCTTTTGTTACCTGCTTCAAAAAAATTATTAACTAAATGTAATTATTGCATTCATCCTTGTTCTTATGGCATAAGAATTGTTTTTAATATATACAAATAACCTACATTAATAACCTGCAAAAATTAATTTATGAAACGCTTAATTGTCACCATCCTGCTGTCAGGAAGTTTTTTTACTATGGTCGCTCAAAACACAGATAGCACCATGACGAATTCCACCAGTGTTCAACGGGACACGATGCCCGGAAATACTAATTCAACAATGAATAATAACAGCGCTTATGATAGTAGTCATGCCCGTATGAACAACAATTCAACTATGGATAGTATGAACCACAGCATGAGAAGAGACACCGCATCTGATGCTTCCGGTATGAATAACATGAATCAAACATCGAACATGAATAGGGCCAACATGAACAATTCATCTAATAATATGAATAACATGAGCCCGAAAGGAAACATGTACGGTTCCAAAAGCGGAGGTTCAATGAATGCCGGTTTTTCCACTGCAAATGCTGCATTGCCAGTAATAGAGGATTATATACCCGATAACGTGGTAGCCACTTTAAAAAGTAAATATGCAAATAATGTTTATGACATTACAAGCATGAAGAGTGGGCAGGATCAGGCAGTTTATATGGTAAGAAGTTTTGATAACGGAAGTCTTAAAACAGAAACTGTTTCTGCGGATGGAAATGTTTTGCATTAAGGAAACAGTGATATAGGTGAATCGTCACAAAGGAGAAGATTATTGTGATAAGTAAATGGTTCTATCATAAAATGAGAGTGATACAATAAAACAATCCTGCGTTTAACAAGAAGCTATTCGCTTTAAATTATGACAAAAGTAAGTTTGCCGGATAATAGAAAAGCATCTCAATAAAAAATTAAAGAGTGCATTCTATTTCCACTTGTAAAACAAAAACCGCACCTATACCATAGCAGATCATCTCTTAGTGAGTATAGTTCATACACAACTTATTCCCCCTGTCTTCTGACCTGAATAATTCTGATGGTTTTATGCCCGCAAAATATTTTTAAATTTTTCAATTTGCCGCCTGTGGCGCAAAATATGTACGATTGCATGCTCCATTATTTGCTCAGTATCGTATCGCTGCCCCCACGATGTCAACATCTTTTTTGAATCATCAAACTCTTCCAGTTCAAAATCGCTGATACCGGCGAATGTATCGTATGTGAATTTAATCACGTCATCCAAATCTCTTTTATATCCGGCGACTGTTGAACGGGGCATTTCTTCAGGTGGTTCAGCATCGTTATCCTTTATATTTCGAATGCTAATGCAGTAAGAATATCCTGCGCTCACTACGTGAGTAAGAATAGTTTGAATTGATACACAATCCGGATTAGCAGTCAGTCTATCAACGATGGCCATTAGTTCCGTTTCGGTAATGTCTTCTATCACTTTTTGCAATTCAGTGATTGCCCTTTCATATTCAGAAAGCAAGGCAACGATTGCGTGATTATTTTTTTCGTTCATAACAACCAATTTATTTTCTTCTGATCAATTTAAGTACAAAATAAAAAAATAACAATCAGGATAACGATAACAATCCATTCACTGGCGGCCGGCAGCCCTGGTAAAAAAGTCATTTAATGTTTTAAGATTTTAAAAATTGAGATTTTAAATTGAAACAAACAGGTTAAAGGTCGGCAACCTTACGAAAATTTTAATTTAAAGAGACTCTGGAAAACCTCCTTGGTTTGGGA
Source organism: Bacteroidota bacterium (assembly GCA_030948465.1). Lineage (GTDB taxonomy): Bacteria > Bacteroidota > Bacteroidia > Chitinophagales > Chitinophagaceae > Ginsengibacter. The sequence continues at coordinate 377 of JALZAJ010000436.1, read as the reverse complement.
CACTCAAACAGTTGCACATCGTGTATATACAGGGAAGGATCAAAACACAACTAACTGTAACGACTAACCGCATATTGAATGAAGCGATTTGTATTACCTTTTACTTAGCCACAACGTTACCGTACTGTTTCTTTTATTGAGGAGCTACAATTGTGGAGTTTGAATTAACGTGGATGCTATGAATTAATATTCATATATATAACTCTACGCATTGAAAACATAGATGCAGCGTTATTCCCATTCTTTTCTCGCTAATGTGTGAATGATGTAACAAATCCGGGGAAATGTGTAACACTCCGGTGAATTAATGTCTCCAACTTTGCATTGACTTCTCTTACTTCGGCAATATTGAAGAGCTATGACCTGAATATAAAAAT
>JALZAJ010000435.1 GCA_030948465.1 Bacteroidota bacterium | reverse complement strand
ATTTTTATCCAAAAAATTGCCCAGAGATTATTTTCAATTCAAACAATTTAAAATTAAGCAGGACAAATGCGGCATGAAGGTCTGTACCGATTCGTGCGTTTTCGGATCATGGATAGCAAATAAATTGGAAAATATCAGGCCTTCTCCAAAAATTATTCTTGATATAGGAACAGGCACCGGGTTGCTAAGTCTTATGGTCGCACAGAAATGCGAAACGGTTATTCACGCAATTGACTCAGACAAAAACGCCATGATCCAGGCCGGAGATAATTTCAAGTCTTCGCCCTGGAACGATCGCCTGCACACGCTTTACGGGGATGTGAAGGAAAGTTCATTTACTTGTAAATTCGATGCCATCATTTCTAATCCTCCTTTTTATGAAGATGATCTTTTACCCGTCGCCGAAGAAAAAATGAATTCAAAACACAGCAACAAGTTGCGATTAAATGAGCTGATATTAACAGTTGACACGTTGCTGCAAAACGATGGCATCTTCGGCGTTCTGTTGCCTTATAACAGAGCTGCCTATTTTGAAAACGAAGCAATAAAATATTCTCTTTTTGTCAGGGAAAAATTGCAGTTGAGGCAATCTGTAAAGCACAATTATTTCAGAACCATTTTAATTTTAAACAGAAAGAAAAATAATGTTACCGAAGATGAATTATCTATCAGGAATGCTCATAATGAATATACGAATGAGTTCATTGAATTATTGAAGGATTATTATTTATACTTATAATAATTCAGCGATATTTTATTTATGCTCCTGCATATTCTTTCATATAATCATATTCTTCCGTGAGCCGGCCCTCCTTTACAATCGTGGCCTTTGTAAGCACCTTCGACCCGCCCGACAACAAGCCTTCGAGGATATATTTTATTAATTGCTCGCCAAAATACCTGCTCGCATCTCCCGGCAATTCATTGGGCAGGTTCCCTACTGACATTAAATCCACCGAGCGGGGTAAGTAAGGTTCGGTTACAAGACCCGTTATTTTATCAACACCATAAATAGGGCTTTCAATGGTAGCGTCACCAATATTACAAGGCACGGATCCATTATGATCATCCGAAATATCTGCAATCGTTTTTATATTAAAATCGGCCCTTTTCATGTCTTCCATTTCAAAAAGGCGCGCAATGTTTTGTTCCCAATACACTCCATTCATTAATATATCGGTCTCATTGATGTATTTATCAAAAAGACAAATGAAATTTTCCGGATGCTGATGGAATTCGTTCCGGTTGTAAATTCCTGTAAGCCGGTGCCGGTAAAGGTCCGATCCTTTTAAATGCACATAAACGGGATAATCAAATTTTTCGCTTAAGTATTCATCGGGCTCGGCCTCGTGAATTTCCATCAGGTTCATTATTTCCAATATTCCGTGTGCCACTCTCCCGCTGCCGGTTACCGCGACCTTAAGAATCGGAAGCTTTAATCCAAAATAAGTATGTATCAACTGCTGAAAACTCTTTTGTTTATACACTCTTGACAAGGTAAAATTTCCGGTCCGTTTTCCATAGGCCATCATTCCATTATGAGCGCCCACTACGCCGGCAAAAAATCCAAAGCCGATTATCCGTGTGCCATCATCATGGTGAAGACATTCATAATCGATGAGCGTAATTTTTTTATTAATAATTGTGCGTAAAAGATTCCGGTTATATGCCTGCAACTTTTTAGTATGAGAAAAAAAGAAATAGGTTTTTTCAGGGATCAGTTTATCTGGCGGCACCTCTTTAATACCCAGTAAAATATCGCAATCACTCATATCTTCTTTCACTTCAATACCGGCAGCAATGTATTCCTTATCCTTGTAGCACCTGGTTTCAGAATGCTGTACACGTAGGGTCGCGTTCATATTTTCCTGAACCCACCTGCATTGCGCCGGCGTAAGCGCAACGCGGTTATCCGCGGGCACTTTACATTCCTTTATTAGTCCGATCTTAAGCATCCTATTTTATTTTGACAGGCAATTTACATTTTCGCCTCAACATTCATTTGTAACTTTGGCCCATGAATTATTTTGAATTGTTTGAAATGCCCGTCAGCTTCAGCGTGGATCAAAAAAAACTATCCTCTCAATACTTTGCATTACAAAAAAAATATCATCCTGATTTTTTTGTAAATGCAGATGAAGATGAAAAGAATAACGTGTTGGAAAAATCTTCTATGATCAATAAAGGATTTAAAATTTTAAAAGATCCGGATGCAACTATAAAATATGTTCTTGAGATAAAGGGCTTATTACCGCAAGAAGAAAAATATGAATTACCTCCGGATTTTTTAATGGAAATGATGGAACTTAATGAGGCATTGATGGATGATGACATTTTGAATGTTGAAGAAGTGGAAACAAAAATTTTTCAGTTTCAAAAAACACTTTACAATGAAGTGCAGACCATAGTTGAAGATTACAGTGAAGACCGGACGACCGAGGCCCAACTGCTGCAGGTAAAAGATTATTATTATAAGAAAAAATACCTGAAACGTATTTTGGAGAGATTAGAGGGAATGACTAATATTGCCGGCGATAAAGAAAATTCTTAGTTCTTAATTCAAATGCCCGGATGGCGGAATTGGTAGACGCAGCAGACTCAAAATCTGCCGTTCGCAAGGATGTGCAGGTTCGATTCCTGTTCCGGGCACCGTTAAATTATAGAAGCCTTGATGGTATTAACTTGCAAGGCTTTTTTATTTTACGGAGATGCTCAGGGAATTTATTAATTTCTTTCTATTTAAAATACCATTCAGGAAAATCTATCTGTATAAAAGATTTTTTTCTAATCAATCCATTTTTTATTTGAAGATAACTTATTCTTCTTTTCGATCCTCTCGCTCTATATACCAAGCGGCCTCTATCTACTTCCGGGTTCAATTGAATGATTGTTGGATAAATTATATAGACCTCCCTCCAACTCGCCAACCCAATATGAAGTTTCTCGTTCATCAGCGTTAGTTTTATTGTTTGCACCATTTTATCGTGTAAACTAATGCTTTTCGGTGCAAAAGAGTGCGTATATTTATGACGTTACAGGCAAGCTTTCTTTTCATCACACAATTTTGACGGACAATACTTGGCAGTTCCAGGTTTCCTATTTTTTTCGCAATCGTTTTTCGGCTGACCGGTTGAAAGTTTTTAAATGAAGTTTTTTTCGTTGACGGACACGGTGAGTTCTTTTAAATTTTGGGTTTATAAGTTTTCCTTTCGCCTGCGGACGCCTACATACAGATAAAAGTTCATTCTTGCCGCAGGCCTCGGCTCGTACCTTTTTTTTGTTGCTGATTTTTAAATCGTACCAAGGTTGAAAGTTTACAACGGCAGAGACAAAGTATAAAAGTTGAAAGTGTGGCTTACTGTTTTTTATTCGTGGGGTTTTTAAGTTCCTACCGCAGGTTCAGGTTTGTTATTTTTTTTGTACCAGTTTGCAGGCGGACAATATTCCGGTCTTTATTTTTGGGGTTTGTGGGCAGACGAGGTAAGCAATGGGCTTGTAATAAATGAAAGTTTATTTGTTTGCACGAAAAGATTTTAAGATGAAAGCGGTTTACTTTTTTTCCTGGCTTTAATCAGCTTACCATTTTTTCGCCTGCCTGTAACACCCGGTTTTGTGCAAGCGGGGCAGACGTGGTAACAATCAGCAGTGGTGCATATTTCAGCCACAGTTCAAGCTGGCGGAATTCTACCAGAGCGATAGTAAAAACAATGAACAATTAGTTATAAATTTGGCTACGGTTGCAGCAGACGGAATTCTATTTCCCCGCCTGCACAAAGCCGTCGGCCGTTAGCGGCAACCAAAAACGACTTCACGGTGAAAAAAATATTTTCGATTTACTGGACTGTTTTATTTATTGCATTGATAAGCTGCAATAGCTCGACAAATTCTGACACAAATAGTAATACCAAGACATTTACTAATATTGACTCTGCACTTAAGTATTGTTCAGAGACAAAGGAATATAAATCTTTATTGTTTGCTTTAGTTTCTAAGGACATTGTAAATAGTCAAAAGTTAGGGTGGACTATTCTTGGCGACAATGACATCATTAAAGCTGCGAAGAGAGATTATGTTTTAATTATTATTGACCCTGCTAAAATAGTTTTGCCAAAAAATAGCGACACAAAAGAATTTGAGGAGATAATTAAGAGCAAAAAGGAAAGCCCATTTTTTGTAGTGACTAATCACGTTTTCTATCCTTTCAGACAATTCACGTTAAAGACAGAAAAGGAAAAAATTATTGACGATTTAAATATTGGTGAAGGACCTTAGAAATTTGGACTTGGTATGCCGCTAACATTGGTATTGCTGCAAGTGGG
>JALZAJ010000522.1 GCA_030948465.1 Bacteroidota bacterium | reverse complement strand
CTAACGTTCCTGATCGCCAGAATATGACAGGTATTCATAAAAGGTTTAAATAAATTCTACTACAGAACGGCTCCGGCAAAGTTCCGGATAAATTTTTGGGTAAAATTATTTAAGGGGATATTTTACCGGCCAAAAGATTTTTTTTACTAAAGCAATGCCTGTAATTCTAATTCATTGTAGAATTATTTTAGATCGTCTGCCGGCGGAAGTTGCGTACCCCAATCCGGGTTGGGTTTGGCGCCTAAGGTAAAAATAAGCGTGCCGCCTCCAATTATTTCATCGTGATAGATCCATGCGCGGCTTATAGATTTGCCATTAAGTGTTGCAGCTTGTATATATTCATTTTTTATTGAATTATTTTTTGTAAGAATTGTAAATGTTTTTCCCGGATAATATTTATCATCAAGGTGAAGAATTATTTTATCAAATAAAGGTGTGCTGAGATTATAAAAAGGACGAACAGCACATCCGCCATCTACTTCAAACAGACCCATACTTAATAAAACAAAGGTGGCGCTCATTTGTCCTTCATCTTCTTCGCCCACCCAGCCCGAATAAGGGGACGTGTCAAACATAGTATTCGCCATTAATCTTGTATAATGCTGCGTGAGCCAGGGTTTGCCGGCATAGTTAAATAAAAAAGGAATAGCCAGTGAAGGTTGATTTCCCATATCGAAAAGGTTATTTTTAAACCCATTTTCCAGCCGGTTTATAAATGTATCTTTTCCCATAAGCCTAATGATTCCGGGCACATCCTGCGGCACAAAAAAACTATATTGATATGGAGAGCCTTCCATAAATCCCTTACCATTCCATCCACCTTCAGTGCCAAAATGATTTGGGTCGAATGGTTCAACAAAACTTCCATCCGTTCCTCTCCTGCGCACATAATTTACAGTGGTATCAAATTGATTTTTATAATTTTTGCTTCTCAGCATAAATCGCCCGTACGTCTCTTTTTTACCCAGGGCTTTTGCAAATTGCGCAAAGCACCAGTCATCATAGGCGTATTCCATCGTGTTGCTCGCCGGCCCGGCTTCATCAGCTACGTACCCCAGTTTTTCATAAGAAGCTAAATGACGGTCGCCTGCAAAACCACCGCACTTGTACGCTTCGCCGGGCGTTGTGTAATCATGCAGCATATCTTTAAATGCTTTTTGCACATCAAAGCCGCGAATACCTTTTTGATACGAGCTGATGATTAAAGTATTTTGATGTTGCGCTCCCATAATAGGCGAATAGCCCAATGCCACCGGGGCATACGGTATCCACCCTCCTTTATCTGCCAGTTCCAAAAAAGCATTCACCCAGCTTTCCGCAATACCGGGATTAAGCAAGGTCCATAATGGAGTGAGATTCCATTGCGTTCCCCACCATGCATCACTGCTATAAACTGATCTGCCGGAGCCTTGCAATTGCTGTATAATTCCACATGCATCTGTGTATTTGCCGTCCACATCATTCATTACGCTTTTGCCGGTATAAGTCCGGTATAAATTGGTATAAAATTTTTCTTTATCATTTTCATTTTTAGTGAAGACCTCTGCTTTGCTCAACAGCTTGTTCCAGGCATCCTTATTTACTTTTACCAGTTTGTCAAAATCAAAGCCATAAGGTTGCATTTCAGTTTCCAGGTTATGTTTTGCGCCTTCAATATTTACCATGGATATACCGGTTCGTATTATCACCTGCTCGTTACCGTTAGTAGAGAAATTGAGTGCCACGCCGCTTTGACTTTTACCGGTAAAAATTGAGATGTTTTTTTGCACCGTTCTTTTTTGCCGCCATAAGGTTCCTTAACTATTTGCACTGTCAGTGTAAGGCTCGCTTTGCCAGGCATCTGCTGTACCAAAAGGTTTATTTATTTGTAATACAAAATAAACGGTATAATTTGGTACATAGTCATTCTTTTGTTTTATAAATCCCTGCACTTCGGTTTCACTTATTTTTTCAAAATGCGTTTGAACTACATCGTTTTTTTCTTCTGTTGGAAAATCAAAATTTAAAATTAAATGAGCCTGCTCCGTTTGCGGAAACGTAAAGCGCATCATGCCGCATCGCATCGTGCTCGTAAGCTCTGCTTTTATATTATAATCTAATAGCTGCACACGGTAATAACCAGGACTTCCCTGCTCGGTTTCTTTTTTATAACGGGAACGGTAGCTCGCAGTCCACATACTGCCGAAGGGCCCGTCAGCCGGGCCGGGATAGGCTTTCAACCATCCTTCATTAGCAAAAGAATTTCCTGTGACGGGCATAACGCTAAGGCCGCTAAGGCTCATGGCATGGAGGTGAGTGAAGCCACTGATGCTTCCAATCGTGTATTCATAACCGCCGTTCCAAACATTGTCCTGGTTATCGGGGCTTAATTTTACCAAACCAAAAGGCATAGTTGCTCCGGGAAACATCATCCACCGGGAGTTTGATGTGCCGGTAAAAACATTCACATAGTCAACAGGTTTTTTTTGAGCACGGGCAGCGAAGCAGAACAACAAAATAAACAGAAGCATTCTTGTTTTTAAAAAGCCGGATAAATGTCATTTTAGTAAAGATTATTTTTAGTGGATGGCCATGAACACTTGTATAAGTTTTAAATTATTTAGCCTCAAATCACGGTTAAAAATTCATTCATTCAGGTGGCTATTACTTTCCTTCAACATATTTTTAAAATTATTCAAAATAGCCTGCCAGCCTCCCCGTTGCATTTCCACGGGGTTGGTTTCTTCGGCTTCAAACTCCTCTTTCATGTGGGTTTTATCGCCTTCTGTCGTAAAATATATTTTTACTTTTCTGTTGTCACCCAGTGTGTACTCGATATATTCATTGGGTGTTACGACATCATACACACCGCCGAAATCAAAGCCAAAACTTCCATCTTTTGCTTCCATCCTGGAAACAAATTTGCCG
>JALZAJ010000518.1 GCA_030948465.1 Bacteroidota bacterium | reverse complement strand
CTTATAAAGGAAGAAGCAACCCGCAGGTGCACTTTTTCTGCATCAGTTGTTTTGAAACCAATCACTGCAAGTGCATGATCCGCATGTAGCTCAAGCGAATCGGTTAACAATGTATCACGATAAGTTTGCGTTACTGTAAAAGGCTTGTCTATGTAAATAACAAAGTAATTTTTAAAGTTGGGTAAGGGGCCGCGGGCATATTTGGTTGAGTAGCCTATTATCTTTTTTTCATTGGGAAGAATCTTTATATAAGAACCTTTATCCAAAGCATCAATCACTATAAATGCACTGTCACTTTTTGGAAAGGTGAACCGGAATTGTGCAGAACGCTCGGTGGGTGTGATCTCGGTAGTTACATTATAATCTGCTAAATAAACGCTGTAATAATATGGCTTTACTGTTTCAGCTTTATGGGAAAACCAGCTGGCGCGGCCATCTTCCGTAAGGTTGAAATGTTTGGTAAGCGGCATAATAGAAAACTGTCCATAATCATTCATCCACGGTGAAGGCTGATGCGTTTGCTTAAACCCACGGATTTTATCCGCATCATACGTGTAAATCCAGCCATCACCCATCTTACCTGTTTGAGGCGCCCAAAAGTTCATTCCCCATGGCAATGCTATTGTAGGGTACGTATTACCGTTAGATAAACTAAACTTTGAATCTGTACCCATCAAAGGATTGATCCATTCAACGGGATCACTTACTTTTTCAACATTTTGCGCAGTTGCAAACAAGGAAGTAAGACAACCAAGTACGAGGCAGTATAATTTTATTTTCATATTGAGTTTTATTTTATGCTATAAAAGCCGGGATGTTAATGAAGGTAAAGACAATCGTTACTGAATAAAAGTAATTAGAAAAAAAACTTTTGCAATTTGTGTTAATTTTTTACACCATACTTTAAAGTAATACAATTCAACAATTGATTCTTCTGTTTTTATTAAAAAGATTATTGAATTAAAGCGCATCGTTGTCTTATTGATATTTTTCTGCTTGCTGTATGAAAGTGTTTCAAAAGATTTTTTGCCTCCGCGTTTTTGTCCAATGCTTTTTTGAAATCAGGTGGAAGTATTATTTCTCTACTTCTGTGTCGAGTTCTATGTGTGCAATTATTTTGTCGGCCCCTTACACCTGTAGCTTTCCGAATGTTAGCACTCACGCGCACACCATAAACTTTCCACCATTACCGCAACCGTGCTGCGAAATATATAATCATGAATCTTGTTATGATTCCCCAGGATGAATTATCCAACCTACAATCAACCCAACAGGAGATTTTAAAACAAGTTACAGAATCTTCAATCTTTAACTTCTCCAACTGTTCCTATAAGACACATCACAGCAAAAGAATTTATGACAGCGGTAAGAATTTGCCGCTCTAAGTTTGACCAGTTAGTAAATCAAAACAAAATTAGAACGATCAAAAAGAGAAGAAAAGTTTATGTGCCCACATCAGAAGTGGATAGTTATTTTTCTGATCCTTCTATAAAGTAATTTGAATTAAAGAATGCTATTGGAAATACTAGCGTCTAGGTGTTAGAAAATTGTTTGTGAACAATGAAAAGTGAAGAATGAAAAACAACAAATTAAATTGTGTTGCAGCTAATAGAATTGATCTGGTGGATTACCTTTCTAACTTGGGGTATCGCCCACAGAAAATAAAGAACAATGATTACTGGTATTTGTCTCCATTACGAAATGAAAAAACAGCTTCTTTTAAAGTCAATAGAAAATTAAATGTATGGTTTGACTTTGGGGAGGGAAACGGTGGTGACCTGGTAGATTTGGAGTGCAATATTTTAAATGCTCTGTAAGTGAATTGCTGATAAAGATAAGTCAGGATCACATTTCTAATTTTTCTTTTCATGTGCCAATTGCTGATGAAAAAAAAGATAAACCAAATGGGAAAATTTTAATTCTAAACGAACGGCCCTTAAATTCAAAACACCTGTTAGACTATCTCCGTAAAAGAAAATTTCCCTTATTAATTGCGGAACGGTTTTGCAGAGAAATTGAATTCACTTTGTACGGAAAAAAACAAGGTGCCATTGGATTTAAAAATGATGCGGGAGGATATGAATTAAGAAACGAAACTTTTAAAGGTAGCAGCAGCCCAAAAGTATTACCACTATTGCAAATAATGCTGATGACATTTCTGTCTTTGAAGTCTTTTTTAATTTCCTTTCGTGGCAAGTTTTATTATCTAAGGATAACGAATTGGAAACACAACACCTGACGAAAATTTCGACTGATTTTCTTATTCTTAATTCCCTTTCTTTCTTTGAGAAGAGGGAGCCACAAATGCAAAAATACTCTCGCGCTATCTTTTTTTAGACAGGGATACGTCAGGTGTAAAAGCCACCAGGAAAGCTATCTTATCTAATTAACTGGTAAGGAAATGGTCGTCAAACAGGAAATGGGATTGAGTCCACACCTTTAAATTTCTGTAGCCAGCTATGTTTGGTTATACCAAAACTGCCGGCTCTATTCATGCTTCGCATTCATAGAGATATTGTGAAAGAGAATAAAGGAGGAACACATACAAAAAGATGGCTACGACAGATTCCAAGAATAGACAAACGAAAAGATGCTATAAAAAAAGATGTGCAGGATGCATAAATGTTCTCACAAACATACACTGATTTTGAAGGGCAATTATTGCAAAAAAAATATAAGATTATAAAGGCGAGGGGAATTTTTCTTTTATTGATGAAAAAGGAGTTTATATAAAAGGCAATTCATTAGGTTATTCATTAGCTACCATTGAAAAAATATTGCAGCAATCACCTGCGCAGAAAACAAGCTGTATTTTCAAGGGAACAACAAAGAGATAACAAATATAAAAACAATGGCAATCCTCTCCATTATATCCTTCAAAACATCTATCAAGAGAATTTATACTCAATAAAACATTCGGCATTTTATTAAAGGCTTCAATTACAAATGAGAATGTGCCTTATGAATTGGTAAAGAAAAAGAAAAGAAGAAAAAATTTATCTATTTAAACTTGTGTGTTATGGAAACAGAGATTGTAGAGACAGTGCTTACAGAAATATTGGGAGAGTTAAAAAGATCGAACGAATTAAATAAAGAAAATAGCAATGCTATTTTGAAGAATGATAACCTGCTTATTGCTATCGAAAAACAGCTTGGTAACAAAGATGTAGCAAAGCCTGAAATTAATAATCGCTCAATAGAGCAAATTATTTCCACAGGAATAAATAATATCACTGCAATGATTAAGCAGCACCCACCAACAGTAAAACGGGAGTTTCGTGTATTACTTTTCCCTGAACAAAATACAAAAGAATATTACCAGATTGTATTTAGCAGGATTATCTTTTGGCTCGTAGTGCTGGTAATTGCTAAATATATATACCTGATGGGAAGTGAATGGATAATTAAACATTATGAGAATCAGAAATACAAAAAAGCGTGGGAAAATTTATATAAACATCAGGAAAAAGCAAATCAAAAAATGATGCAAAGGATTATTGATCTGGAATAGCCATTTTAATAGAATAACAATTTGGTGATCCCAATATTTTGAAAGCGGGAAAGGACAGCAGTCTGGACTTCCGACAGTACATTACATTTCAAGTCAATTAAACATTTCGCCTCATTATTTAAGTAATATGCTGCAACACTTAGGGAGCTAAAACCCAAACGTAAACAGGAAGGCTTTTTTTACTTCTCCTTTAATTGCAACAAATAGGAAAGGCTTTGCAACAAATAGGAAAGGCTTTGTTAAGAAATTTATCTTATTTTGATTTCATCAAGATTGAACGTAAGTAAACTCATTAACTAAATTTACTTAGAGAGTAACCGACCGTTGCAGAGTCATAAATAATTGCTTTGATATGAATATATACAGCAACCTTTTACGGATTACTATAGCAATTTTTTTTCTCATAATCTTTCAGCATATTCTGTTTGCACAAATACATTCCACAAACAGCAACAAACCACTTTACCTGGACACAAAAGAACCAACTGAAAAAAGGGTTCTTGATCTGATCTCAAGACTTACTTTAGAAGAAAAGGCTATTTTACTAAATCACAGAGGAACTACGATTGAGCGATTCAAAATAAGATCAGATGGATGGAACCAATGTTTACATGGCGTTTGGTGGGATAGGCCGACCACAATGTTCCCTGTGTCTATAGCTATGGCAGCAACATGGGATACCAAACTTATTCATGAAGTTGCCACCGCTATTTCTGATGAAGCACGGGGCATTTACAATGGATGGCGCCAGGACTCAAGTTTTAAGGGAGAGAAAAAAGGTTTGATATATAGAGCCCCTGTAATTAATGTTAGCCGAAATCCCTATTGGGGCCGCATTAACGAGTGTTATGGCGAAGATCCTTTTTTAACGGGTCGTATTGGAGTTGCTTATGTCAAAGGATTGCAGGGAGATGATCCAAAGTATTTGAAACTTGTAGCAACCCTAAAGCACTTTGCAGTAAATAATGTTGAAAGAAACCGCCAGGCTCTTTCTGCGACTGTTAGTGAACGCATGTTGCACGAGTTTTGGCTTCCACATTTTAAAGATTGTATTGTTGAAGGAGGAGCACAATCTATCATGGCTTCGTATAATGCAATTAATGGTGTGCCCAATAACATTAATAAAATGTTGCTTACTGATATTTTAAAAAATCAATGGGGCTTTAAGGGATTTGTAGTTTCAGATCTTGGAGGCGTAAACAGTATGGTAAATGGTCATGAAAAAGGACAGATGACATACGAAGATGCAGTTGCTCAATCTTTAAATGCAGGATGCGATTTCTCAGATAAAGAGTTCATGGATTATATTCCTGCGGCTGTTAAAAAAGGATTGCTTTCTGAGGAAAGATTGAATGATGCGTTGTATCGTGTTATGTATAATCGTTTTCATTTAGGAGAATTTGATCCGCCTTCTATAGTTCCTTACACCAAAATTTCTCCTGATGTAATTGGCAGCGCTGAACACAGGCAACTGGCATTAAAAACAGCACAGGAGTCGATAGTTCTTCTCACAAACAAAAACCAAATTTTACCATTAGATAAAAACAAAATAAAAACAATTGCAGTGATAGGTCCTCATGCCGATTTATTTACTGATGGAGGTTATAGCGGAAAAGTTACCAATCCTGTAACTCCCTTGCAGGGAATAAAAAACCGCATGTCACCCGGCACCGAAATACTGTATGTAAAAGGAGCAAATATTCTTGCAAGAAAAGACACCACTGAAGCCCTTATTTTAAACACTAAAGAAGAGCTGCAAAAAGCCGCAGGTGCAGCAAAGAAAGCTGATGTAGCAATTGTATTTGTAGGCACCACACTTGCAGTTGAAGCTGAAGGTAGAGACCGCACCTCTTTAGGCTTGCCGGGCAAGCAGGAAGAATTAATTAAAACAGTACTTGCAGCAAATCCAAGAACCATAGTTGTTGAACTTAATGCAGGCCCTTTAACCATCCCTGAAATAAAAGAAAAAGCGCCGGCAATTATTGAGGCCTGGTGGGTGGGTGAAGAAGGCGGCAATGCTATAGCAGATGTAATTTTTGGTAATGTAAATCCCGGCGGTAAACTTCCGCTAACAGTGTATGCATCCGCTGAACAGGTTCCTTCAGTTGATGAATACGATGTAACCAAAGGGTTTACTTATATGTATA
>JALZAJ010000511.1 GCA_030948465.1 Bacteroidota bacterium | reverse complement strand
ATGAAAAATCTTTCAAGAGTGGGCATAGATACTATCTGTTATAACTGGATGCCTTTGATAAGTTGGGCCCGCAGCGATAAAGCAATGCCCGACCGGGGTGGTGCATTGGTAATGGGTTTTGATGTTGATAAAATAGAAGGCGAACCGATAACTGAATATGGAACACTCACCCACGATCTTATGTGGAAGAACCTGGAGTATTTTCTTAAAGCGGTTGTTCCCGAAGCAGAAAAATACGGCATCAAATTATCCATGCATCCCGATGACCCGCCGGTAGATTCAATACGGGGTGTTCCCCGCATCATGACATCTGTGGCTGCGTTCAAGAGATTGGTGAATATTTATCCAAGCCCGAATAATGGAATTACCTGGGATGGAACTTTTGGAGAAATGGGTGCAAAGGGACGGCAGGAAGACCTGCCTGCAGCCATTGAATATTTTGGTAAAAGAAATCTTATCACTTTTGTTCATTTCAGAAATGTGCGGGGTTACAAAGAACACTTCAATGAAACGTTTATTGATAACGGCCAAATGGATATGGCCAGATTAATGCAGATATTATATAACACCGGTTACAAAGGACCGATACGCCCCGACCATGTACCCACTATGGCCGGCGATAGCAATAGCTTTCCCGGATACAGTACCATAGGAACTTTATTTGCGATCGGGTACATAAGGGGATTGATCGATGCAGCGAGAGGAACAACTTTAACGTCGAAAGCTTAAAGGCTCGCTTGATAATTTTTGAATATTGCCAGGATGAATTATTTATAGTTGCCACGGCCTTTAGGTCGTGGAATAGAACAGAATCGAAAAGGCTTTAGCCGAAATGGATTAGTAAAAAATTGCAAATAATTGCCATAGACTTTTCGAAGGAATAAAGTAAAGGCCGTGGCAATAAAAAGGAACAATTGCCTCAGCTTATAACTCAATACAATTAAAATTTAAATGAAAAATAAATTGGAACAACATAAACACATACCATCATGAATAATAAATTGATACTGCTTACAGCATTCACTTTTGCAATAGCTTTCACGCAAGCCCAACGCATAGGCTCTTCACCGGAATATATTAAAGCGCTCACCGCAGAATGGAAAGGAGACCGGTTTGCAGATGGCCGGCCCAAAGTTTCGGACGCAATATTAAAACGATTGAAGCATGTGGCAATGGAAGAAGCCTGGGGTTATTTGCGCAGCAAAGGTTTTCACAATCAATATGAAGGGAACTGGCAGGTCATAAACCCGGATAGCGTGATGACAGGGCGTGTGGTAACCGCCCAGTATGTGCCATCGAGGCCCGACCTTGTAAAACTGGTGAAGCAAACGGGGATAAGCGAAGGGCGGGATTCATCAGGAGGAACCAACTCCTGGCCGATCAATGTGTTGCAACCCGGCGATGTGTATGTGGCAGATGGCTATGAAAGAATTATTGATGGAACGCTAATAGGCTCTAACCTCGGGAATGCCATCTATGCCAACTCACAGAACGGCGTTATTTTCAACGCATCGGTTAGAGACATGGCGGGATTGAAAGAGATCAAAGGATTTAATGGCTGGGTAAAAGGTGTTGATCCTTCTTACCTGCAGGAAGAAATGCTTACAACAATCAATGCGCCTATTCGTGTAGGCCGTGCGATTGTATTGCCCGGCGATGTAGTGCTGGCGAATCAATATGGAACGATTTTTATTCCGGCTAATCTCATTGATGAATTGGTAATCTCATCCGAAGTTACTGCTCTGCGCGACCAGTTTGGATTCCAGCGGTTGAAGGAGAAAAAATATCTTGCGGGGCAAATTGATAGCCGGTGGTCAGATGAAATAAAAAAAGACTTTTTAAACTGGTTGAAAAATTATCCTGATAAAGAATTGCCGATGACAAGGAAAGAATTAAATGATTTTCTGGATTCACATAAGTATAATGATTGATTGAGTAGCAAGTATCGAGTGTCGAGTATCAAGTATCAAGTAGCAAGTATCATGCATCAAGTAGTAAGTTGGCGGTCATGCGACGGCGACAGTCTTGACTTCAAACTTTTATATTTAGCCGGGTGACATTTTGTAAATTAGCGGAGTGAAAAGACGCAAACAAATACCGCTTGATTTTATCATTGATAAGTTGACAAATTCCATCGAGAACGTTCAAACAAGGGATAGTTTTTCAACTAACATTACATTGCTTTCTACGG
This sequence comes from Bacteroidota bacterium, assembly GCA_030948465.1. GTDB lineage: Bacteria > Bacteroidota > Bacteroidia > Chitinophagales > Chitinophagaceae > Ginsengibacter. Next base: position 1,085 of record JALZAJ010000511.1, on the reverse strand, counting down.
CTGACCTCAAATCTGTAACTAAAAAGAATGGTTGGCAGTTTGACTGGAAATATGAATTAAAACAACCAGAAAGAGAAGTTTATAAGTTGACAATTCCAAATAACATTTCAGTAATTCAAGGTCTTATCAGCTTAGAAATAAAAAGTGACCATATTTACATGCACTTAGTTGAAAGCGCGCCTTTCAATAAAGGCAAATCAAAAGTTTACTCTGGGGTTCCAGGAAATTTAGTTGCTTTTGCATGCCGACTTTCATTTCAGAGAGGTTTTGAAGGCAATGTTTCTTTTATTTCAAAAACACAACTGATTGACCATTACATAAAAACTTTGGGAGCATTTCATTTCGGTGGACGAGTGATGATTATAGACCCCCAAGCTGCATTAAAACTAATTGACAAATATTTTAAAAATCATGAATAATGAAACATACGAAAAATGAACTTGACGTTGACTTTATTGGTGGCTTAGTACCATTAACAAAGGAAGAAGAGAAAGCTATCAGTGAATTTATAAAAGCATCCAAAGCACGTAAACAAAAAAGAACGACTCGACAAAAAGCACGAACCGCCAACAAAAGTATCGCTGCAAGTGGGGCTTGACGTTATTATCATCGGTTGCAGTTCGCTATCAGCAACGGTTCCAGCCGACGAACACAGCCAAGCAAAAATTCTTATCTTCAACTTTTAAATCATTATTGAGCAGCAGTTGCGGGCGGCATGTTCAATGAATTCCCAACCTGTAGCAATACTGAACGTAGGGAGTAGCAAGTAGCAAGTAGCAAGTATCGAACATCAAATATCTCTTAAAACAACAGCGGCCCTTTTAAATTACTAATTGGCATTTTACCAAGATGTGCATAAGCTTTAGCCGTTACTTCCCTGCCGCGGGGTGTGCGCATGATAAAACCTTCCTGAATTAGAAAGGGTTCATACACTTCTTCCAAGGTTCCGGTTTCTTCGCCGACTGCGGTGGCAATTGTCGTAATTCCCACAGGGCCGCCCTTAAACTTTTCAATGATCACGGTAAGGATTTTGTTATCCATTTCATCAAGGCCATACTCGTCTACGTTAAGGGCTTTTAATGCAT
>JALZAJ010000506.1 GCA_030948465.1 Bacteroidota bacterium | reverse complement strand
CCGTTCCGTCCGTTAAGAGGAACATGGTGCTCGCATTAATGCCAGGATTATTGTTGAGCTTGGTCCATTTGCCATGAAGATGGCTTAATATCAGGCAAAATAGTTTGCGCCAGCTTATTGGATTGCGGCTATGCCTGGTTGCTTTATGATACGCCACTTCAAGTTCGTCGAAAGAATAGTTTTGAAGATTGCTTTTCAAAACATCAAGTACCGTTTCAGAGACTTCCCTGGAATTTTCAATCTTGAAATTGTTACCGGCTTCTTTCGGAAGCAAATCAGCGAGTTCCGCTGCTGTAAAGTGTTTCATTTTATTTTTATTTTAAGTTTTTTAATTACTAAATTTCTCATCTGATGATTTTCCAAGTATATTTTTAGATGAGCAAAAACGTAATTCCTGCTTTCAGAATTTCGGACTTCAATTTTTCAAAAGGAAATAAATTTTTAGGATTAGGTAGAATAAGCTTAAATTTTATTGATCGAAAGGCTCGTCTTTGCGAGGAGCCGAATAAACTTTTATTCACTAATAAATCTTGCGGCGAAGCAATCTCCCTGGGCTGCATTCCTATAAGATTGCCACCACGTAATCCGATAAATTTTTTAGTAGAGTTGTATTCGATAAAAAAAGTAATTCAAGAACTTTTTTCAGGAAAATTTTAGTTATAAACAAGCCCACTGATCATTTTATCTTTCGAAATCCTGGTTGATTCCGTGCCACTAATAGCCTTCATTGACGTCACAAATATCCAATACTTGCATGCTCTGTAACAGAGATAAACCACCCTTTTTAGAAAGGTGTTTTTTTATTATTTAGAGGAAAATCACGGGAGAAATACGGATAGAAAATTAGATAAATAATAACGGGACAGTCCGTGGGACTTATTTAAAAATGCCGGGGATAAAAGAGAATATTATATAAGATTTTTTCGAATTTTTTTTTGCCGCATCAAACCGTTTTAATAACAGAAAATTTGTGGCAGCAATTTATAAAAAGGTGAAAATATTTTTGTCGGGTTTATGTAGCCTTCCAAAAGAAAGCTGGAGATATAGTTGAGGGTATGGGGAAAAAAAGAAAATTTTTTTATGATCAATGTAGCAGCAGCCAGGGCAAAAAAATAGCCAGACTTTATAAATCTAGCTATCGGAATATTTCAAAAATGTTTAATCTAATGTCTAATCTTCAACTTTCACTTTTCCTTTCTGTTTTGCAATTACTTCTTCTGCAATATTATTAGGCGCAGGAGCATAATGGCTAAACTCCATGGTAGAAGTTGCACGTCCGCTCGATAAAGAACGGAGTTGTGTTACATAGCCAAACATCTCGCTCAGCGGCACTTTTGCCTTTATTACTTGAACGCCATGCTTGCTGTCCATACCTTCCAGCATTCCGCGACGGCGGTTAAGATCACCGGTTACGTCACCCATATATTGATCAGGAGTCAGCACTTCAATTCTCATAATCGGCTCCAGTAAAACTGGTTTTGCCTTACGGCCTGATTCACGATAACCTTGCTTGGAACACAATTCAAAACTCATCGCGTCGGAGTCAACCTGGTGGAATGAACCATCAAATACTCTCACTTTCATACTTTCCATTGGATAGCCCGCCAGCACTCCGGTTGTCATCGCCGTCTCAAAACCTTTTTGTATTGCAGGAACAAATTCTTTAGGAATTGATCCGCCAAACAAACCGTTTATAAATTGAAAATTTCCTTTTGCTTCTTTCAAAAATTCTTCATCTGCAGGCCCGATCTCAAAAACGATATCGGCAAATTTACCACGACCTCCCGTTTGCTTCTTTAACACTTCCCGATGCTCAATTGTTTGCTGAAACGCTTCTTTATAAGCAACCTGTGGTGCTCCCTGATTTATTTCTACTTTGAATTCTCTTCTCATCCTGTCCACTATAATTTCCAGGTGTAATTCTCCCATTCCACTCAGAATAGTCTGGCCTGTTTCTTCATCTGTCTTAACCTTAAGTGTGGGATCTTCTTCAACAAGCTTGGCAATTGCCATACCCATTTTATCAACATCAGCCTGGGTTTTAGGCTCCACTGCCACAGAGATAACCGGCTCAGGAAATGTCATCGCTTCCAAAACAATAGGATGATCTTCATTGCAAAGCGTATCACCCGTTTTAATGTCTTTAAATCCGACAGCAGCACCAATATCACCTGCTTCAATAAAATCCACCGGGTTTTGTTTATTAGCATGCATCTGCATGATCCTTGAAATTCTTTCATTTTTACCGGTACGTGTGTTCAACACATAGGAACCGGAATTAAGGTGCCCCGAATAGGCACGGAAAAATGCAAGACGGCCAACGAAGGGATCCGTCATAATTTTAAATGCCAAAGCAGCAAACGGAGCTTTTGGATCTGGCTTACGTTCGATTTCTTCACCGGTATCAGGATTAACACCCTTAACAGCTTCAAGATCCATTGGGCCTGGCAAGTATCTTACAATAGCATCCAACGCAGTTTGAACTCCTTTGTTTTTAAAGGATGATCCACACATCATGGGTATTATAGAAATATCGATTGTTGCCTTACGTATCGCTTCATGAATTTCATCTTCTGTGATTGTATTAGGATCATCAAAAAATTTCTCTAATAATTTTTCATCATAATCTGCAACTGCTTCAATCAGGTGCTGTCTCCATTCGTTTACCTCTTCGATCATTTCTTCAGGAATAGGCACTACCTTATAAGTCATCCCTTGTGTAGCATCATCCCATATTATTCCTTTCAGGGTAATAAGATCTACTACCCCTTTGAAACCGTCTTCAGCGCCGATAGGTAATTGTAACGGCACCGCTTTAGCACCCAGCATTTCTTTAACCTGCTTTACAACATTTAGAAAATCGGCACCAGCACGGTCCATTTTATTTACAAATCCTATACGCGGAACTTTATACCGATTCGCCTGGCGCCACACCGTTTCGCTTTGTGGTTCTACGCC
>JALZAJ010000429.1 GCA_030948465.1 Bacteroidota bacterium | reverse complement strand
ATCAGGGAGCATTCCCAGGATATAATAGAAAATATGGGAGTGATAAAAAGCAAAGAAAAAATAAAGCAGGCTGATATAGTTCTCTATTTGTATGATATAAATAACGTATCGCCCAATGAACTTCTTTTAATCGTAAGTGAGATCCGGAAACAAAACGCAAACGTAATTTCCGTGGCAAATAAAATTGACGCGTCTGATGAAAAGTTTCCTCATAAACAAAGAAGTTTACCGGACAGCATTTTTATTTCAGCAAAAATGCAAACCGGTATCGAAGATTTGAAAAATAAATTATTTTCTTTGGCAGCGGGAGATCAATTAGGTACTGAAAATGTAATAGTAACAAACGCACGTCATTACAATGCGTTGAAAGATGTGCAGGCTGCTCTCAGGGATATTAGAAAGGGCATCGATGATAAAATATCCGGAGATCTTTTATCTCTGGACATCAAAAGATGTCTTCATTACCTGGGCGAGATAACCGGACAGATAACTAATGAAGATATGCTGGATTATATATTTAGTAAATTCTGTATCGGAAAGTAGTGCCAATTCAACTCTAACCACCAACAAACACGTTGTAAAATCAGAAAATTATAAAAGTGCTTTAAGAAAAGTTTCTACAGATTTATCGTCTGTCTCGCATAAAAACTTCCTTATTCTTTTATGGAGCACTCGTTTCGTTTAAAACTCAATAGCGGTTGTTCGCAATTAGAGATCAATCTCAATAATGTTCTGTGTGATTTATATTATATCACTATACATAAAGCGTAAATGACTGAATATTGCATGAAATAAAATACATGGAAATCTTCGGATATATAGCAGCGGTTTTTATAGGAATATCTCTCGGGCTTATCGGGGGCGGCGGCTCTATTCTTACAGTTCCCGTTTTAGTGTACCTTTTTGGGATTAATCCTTTATTGGCTACTTCTTATTCCCTTTTTGTTGTGGGAGCCACCAGCTTAGTAGGCGCTTTTAATAGTTATCAAAAAAAATTGGTGAGCATAAAAACAGCTTTACTGTTTGGCCTGTCTTCCATTACCACGGTGTTTCTTACCCGAAAATTTCTCATACCCATAATTCCGAAAAAAATTGCGACCCTCGGAAAATTTACTATTACAGATTCATTGGTGACCATGGTTTTGTTTGCCTTATTAATGGTTATTGCTTCAGTTGCGATGATCCGGAATGGAGAATCTAAAAAAATAAAGCAAGATAATTCCAATGAAAAAATAGGCTACTCAAAACTTCTACTATATGGAATCATCATCGGGATCGTTACCGGATTATTAGGTGCAGGAGGCGGGTTTTTGCTTATTCCCACACTCGTTCTTTTAATGAACCTTCCTATGAAAGAGGCCGTTGGCACGTCTTTATTGATCATAGCCTTAAACTCCCTGATAGGCTTCACGGGGGACCTTGGACATTTTACAATAGACTGGTTTTTTCTTTTAAAAATTACTGTTATAGCCATCGCAGGAATTATAGCAGGTGGATTTCTGGCAAAAAAATTTCATGGTGAAAAATTAAAAAAAGGGTTTGGCTGGTTTGTATTGATTATGGGAATTTATATCCTAACCAAAGAGTTCTTTTTTTCGGCTCATAAAATTTGATTCCTTATGACAGAATTTTCCTGAAAAGCAGGAAACTCGTTGGTGAGCTACCTTACCTTCGGTTTTCTGCTTTTACCTGACAAACCATTTAACATTTTATTTTTTAGATTTTATAAGAAAGAGAGAATGGAAAGAATGTGAAATGATGTAAAAAAATGTTTTAAAAAAATCCTTCCAAGGTGATGTAAAAGTTTTGCTTAATTTTAATATAGACTAACATTTAATAGTGCAATATTAATAAATAACAATCGTTTTAGTTATCCGGAAATTACACTGAACCTATAACCGATCTTTCCCTTATGAGAATTTCTCAAACAATAAAAATCCTTGCCCTGATGCTGTTCCCATTTATGGGTTTTGCTCAATTTAGAAAATACTCCAATGAATTTCTGAATATAGGTGCCGGCGCCCGCGGACTTGGCATGGGCGCTGCACAAGCTGCTTCTGTTAATGACGGAACAGCCGGATACTGGAATCCTGCAGGATTAACCGGCGTAAAAGATTATCCATCCTTAAATTTTATGCATGCGAGTTATTTTGACAACATTGGAAAATACGATTATGGCAGTGTTGCCATTCCGGTAAGTGATAATAAACGAACACTTGGTCTTTCTATTTTAAGATTTGCAGTAGATGATATTCCAAATACTCTATTTCTGGTAGAACCCGACGGTAGTATTAACTATGGTAATATCACCTCATTCTCCTCGGCAGATTATGCCATATTATTGTCATTTGCCCAAAAAATACGAGATGAAGAAGATGTAAAAATGAGTTTTGGTGGAAATGCTAAGATCATATATCGTAAGGTTGGACACTTTGCATCAGCATGGGGTTTTGGCTTTGACGCAGGGTTTAAATTGCAGAAAAAAAACTGGAGCCTTGGTATTGTAGCTAAAGATATTACTACAACATTCAATGCCTGGTCCTTCTCATTTACCGAAAAAGAAAAAGAAGTTCTTTACCTGACTAAGAATGATATTCCTGTAAAATCAACCGAACTTACCGCACCAAGGCTAACTATTGGTAATTCCTACAATTTTAAACTTGGCTCATCGGTAAGTTTATTATTGGAGGCTGACCTGGACTTTACTTTTGACGGAAAGAGAAATACGGTAATAAGCGGAGAGCCTATAAGCGTTGACCCTCATGCCGGAATTGAAGCATCCATAAAAGATGTATTTTTTATAAGAGGCGGCATTTACAATTTTCAAAAAGCACTTGCTGATGGAGATACAACCAATCAGAAGCGGGTGTGGATTTATCAGCCAAGCCTGGGAGCTGGTTTCAAAATTAAAAATGTTCGTATTGATTATGCCTTTTCTAATCTTGCAAACCAATCCAATCCTTTATATACACATATTTTTTCTTTAAGATTTGATCTCAATAAAAAAGAAAATAATTAAGGTTTCAAAAAATAACCATGAAAAAATTATTACTGCTTTGTTTCATATTTATATCCTTCAAAGCTTTTTCGCAGCCTTATCCCAATAGTTGGATTGATTATAGTAAAACCTATTACAAATTTAATGTAGGCAAAAATGGATTATTCCGGATCACGCAATCTGCATTAGCTGCTATATCATTAGGCAACACACCTGCGGAGCAATTTCAGTTATGGAGAAACGGGCAGGAAGTTACCTTATATACAACGTCACCTACCGGCCCATTAAGCGGCTCGGGATATATTGAATTTTGGGGACTTATGAATGACGGCAAGCCAGATACCAAACTTTATCGTGATCCTGATTATCAGCTATCTGATCATTATAGTTTACAAACTGATACAGCCGCTTATTTCTTAACAGTTAATCCATCGGGAAATAACTTACGATTTACGGATGCACCCAATAATGTTGCGGCCAATACCCTTGCCCCTGAGCCTTATTTTATGAATACGCGGGGGAATTATTTTAAAAGTCAACTGAATGCAGGCTATGGTTTACCGTTGGGAAGTTATGTTTTTTCTTCTTCCTACGATATTGGAGAGGGCTGGACATCTAATGATATTTTTCCAAATTACGGACTGTCTCCGGGCTTTGACAGCCTCAACGTGTATCCTGGCGGCCCAAATGTTTCTTTTAATTTTGGGACATCCGGAAATGCGTTGAATTCAAGAAATATCCGCATAAAATTTTTCAACACGGTTATCGATGATGAGCCGATGCCTTATTTTACTTATCTAAAAAAACAGATCAACAACATCCCAAGCAGTTATCTTTTAAGCCCAAAATTTTTAGTGATCACTTTCGAAGATATTTCCAGCGTTTCTACGGACAGAATCGTAGTTTCCTTTGTAGAATTGACTTACGCCAGTCTATTCAATTTTAATAATAAAACCGATTTTTCCTTTGAATTACCCGCTACCGCAACCGGCAATTTCCTGGTAATTGATAATTTCAATTATGGGGCTGCGTCACCGGTTTTGCTGGATATATCTTCCAATAAAAGATATGCAGGAGACATAACTTCAACTCCTGGTAAAGTAAAATTTGCTCTTCCTCCATCTTCTGTTGCTAAAAGGAAATTTATTTTGATAAGTGAAGATGCTGCGAATGTGAACACGATCAATAGTTTTTCTACAAAGAACTTCACCAATTTTAGCCTGGCTGCCAACCAGGGAAATTACCTCATCATCAGTCACCCCGTTTTATTTGATAATGGTTCAGGAGTAAACAATGTAAATCTTTATAAAGCATACCGGAGTTCGCCAGCCGGCGGAGGTTTTAATGTAAAAATTTACAACAGCGATGAATTGGTAGATCAATTTGCTTATGGAGTTAAAAAGCATCCCGCTGCCATAAAAGATTTCATTCAATTTGCAAAAAATACCTTCCCTTCACCTCAATACGTTTTTCTTATAGGTAAAGGAATTACCTATGCTGACTATCGGCTTAACCAGGGCAGCCCTTTTGCTGATCAGCTAAATCTTGTACCTACTTTCGGAAACCCCGCATCGGACATATTACTTTCATCTCCCTATGGAAGTATCATACCAAATATTCCGATCGGAAGACTTTCAGTGGTCAATGGAAATGAAGTGGGCAGCTACCTTCAAAAGATAAAAGAATATGAGCTGGCTGAAGCCTCAACTAACCAGACGCTTGATAATAAGCTTTGGATGAAAAATGTGGTTCATGTTATCGGTGGAAAAGACAGCTCGGAAAGTGATCTTTTTAAATATTACATGAATGGGTACAAGCAGATAATCGAGGATACTTTGTATGGAGGTAAGGTAGAAACATTTGCCAAGTCTTCCAATTCGGCAGTACAACTTATTTCCGGTCAGCGTATTGAACAACTATTCGATGAGGGCATAAGTCTGTTATCTTATTTTGGTCATTCATCTGCAAATCTTTTAGAATTTAATTTAAGTGACCCTTCGGTTTATACCAACCCTGGAAAATATCCCTTCTTTTCGGTTAGTGGCTGTACAGCAGGCAATAATTACATATTTGATCCCTCGAGAATAACTCAAAGCAATTTATCTATTTCAGAGAAATTTGTTCTTGCAAGTCAGCGAGGATCAATCGGCTTTTTGGCCAGCACTCATCTTGGAGTTCCTCCATACCTAAATAATTATGACGACCAGTTTTACAAACAGTTAGGTGTAGTCAATTACGGCAATTCAGTTGGTAACGATATAAAAAATGTGATTACGAATTTAGGTGGCGGCAACAATTCATTAGACTACCTTACCAGAACTCATCTCGAAGAAATTGCCTTGCACGGCGATCCGGCTATAACCATTAACCCGCATGCAAAACCAGATTATGTAATTGAAGACCAACAGGTTAAAATAAACCCACCTTTTATTTCAGTATCTGCTAATAGTTTTACACTGGATGCAAAAGCCTATAACATAGGAAAAGCCGTTGCAGACTCCATCACTTTTGAAGTTAAACGAACTTATCCAAACGGCTCAACGGCCATACTTCTCAGAAAAAGAGTTCCAGGGATACGGTATGCCGATTCAATAAGTTTAGTGATTCCTATTATTTCTGCAAGAGATAAAGGTCAAAATAAAATTACAATAACGATAGACGCCGATAATGAAGTTTCTGAACTTTCAGAAAGCAACAACACAATTGTTAAAGACTTTTTTATTTATGAAGACGAAGCAAGACCTGCTTACCCATCTGAATTTGCCATTATCAATATTGTCAATCAGCATCTATTTGCATCTACCGCAAATCCAATTAGCCCCGCAAAGGATTATGTGATGGAAATCGATACCACGTTGCTTTTTAATTCTCCGCAAAAAGTTACCAAAACGGTAAACGCTCCGGGTGGGGTAATTGAATTTGATCCGGGCTTTAGCTATGCTGACAGTATTGTTTACTATTGGCGTGTTGCGGTAAAACCTGCTTCAGGTTTGCCTATAGACCATTGGAACGCTTCTTCATTTATTTACCTGGCGAATAGTTCGGAAGGTGCTAACCAATCTCATTATTACCAACATCTGAGAAGTGATACCCTCAATGTAAGCCTGGATAGCAGTGATAGAAAATGGAAGTATGCCTCTATCCTTAATTTTATTGAATCAAATGGTGGAGTTTTCCCCACGGCCGTTAGTGTTGCTACCGACTTCACCTCGGGCATAAATGGCACAGAATTTACCAGAAGTGTTTGTGGAGTTTCAGGCCTCGTTTTTAGTGTTATTGACCCGGTAAGCCTGAAACCCTGGTATAATGTAATGGGGCCCACCGGTTTATATGGAAGCGACCCTGTATGCGGCCCGGACAGATTAGGAAGCTTTCAATTCAATATTCTCAGTCAGGCCAAGAGAGATAGCATAGTGAAATTTCTTGACCTTATTCCCGATAACTTTATAGTAATTGCCAAGAATATTTCCGGTACTGATCCCACCACTAATACTTATGCAGCCGATTGGCAGGCAGATACTACAGCTTTTGGGCCTAATAATTCCATTTACCACCGGTTGAAATCACAAGGTTTTGTGTTAATTGATTCTTTCAACCGGCCGCGGGGTTTCATATTTATGTACAAAAAGAATAACCCTGCTTTTGGCCCTGCATTTGTTTTTTCTCAGGGCATTTATGATAAAATTGAGATGTCAAAGAACTATTTAAATCCTGACACACTGGGTTATATAACCTCCCCTGTTTTTGGCCCGGCTCTTAAATGGAAACAAATGCACTGGAGAGGAACCAGTTTGGAAGCAAATTCCCCGGATGATCCTAAAGTGCAAATAATAGGAATTGATACATTAGGGAATCAAACTACACTTTACACAGTTAATAAGTCAATGCAGGATGTAGACATTTCATCAGTGAATTCTAAAAGGTATCCCTATATACAACTAAAAATGCGGAATGTTGACAGCATCTATTTAACGCCCTACCAACTTTCTTACTGGAGATTAAATTATGATCCCGCTCCGGAAGGCGCCCTTACTCCGTCTTTATTCTTTTCTACAAAGGACACGTTAGAGCAAGGGGAAATATTACATTTCGGAATAGCATTTAAAAATATAAGCTTACCGGCATTCGATAGTATTAAAATAAAACTGGCCGTGATCGATGCTAATAATGTAACACACATAGTACAATTGCCAAGGCAAAAACCTTTGGTGAGCGGAGATACCATTATTTTAAAATATGATCTGGATACCCGTCAGTATCCTGGCGCAAATATTTTATTAGTTGATTTTAATCCTAATTACGATCAGCCGGAACAATATCATTTTAATAATTTCATTTATCAGAATTTTTATGTAAAAGCCGATAAGTACAATCCTTTGCTTGACGTAACATTTGATGGGTTACATATATTAAACCGGGATATTGTTTCTGCAAGGCCGCATATTATTATTAAATTGAAAGATGAAAGCAAATTTCTTGCTCTTAACGACACGTCTCTCATTAAAGTTCAGATCCGTTTCCCTGATGGCTCTCTGAGAACTTACAAATTTGATAATGATACCATGCGTTTTACGCCGGCAAATTTATCGGCAGGAGAAAATACTGCTTCAATAGATCTTTCCCCATTACTTAGTGGCGATGACGCAGACTATGAATTAATAGTTTCCGGGAAAGATGCGGCAGGTAACCAGGCGGGAGAATTGGATTATCACATTGATTTCAGAGTAATAAGCAAGCCGATGATCTCTAACTTACTGAACTATCCAAATCCTTTCACAACTTCTACTGCATTTGTATTTACCGTTACCGGTACAGTAGTGCCGCAAAATATTCGTATCCAGATTTTAACTATCACGGGGAAAATCATAAGAGAAATTACCAAGGATGAACTCGGTCCGCTTCACATAGGAAGAAACATTACGGAATTTAAATGGGATGGCTCTGATATGTACGGCCAAAAAGTTGCTAATGGTGTTTATCTGTATCGTGTTCTTACAAATCTCAATGGTAAATCGCTTGAGAAATTTAAAGATGATGGTGATGATACCGATAAATATTTTACAAAAGGCTATGGAAAAATGTATTTTATGAGGTAATTGACGATAAACTATTTTAAAAAGCTACTCGCAACGGGTAGCTTTTTTTTATGGGTTCAATTCGGCTTTACGAAAAACATTCGCAAAAGGTGAGGTAATATTAGTAAGATCACGACTATAACGGTAAAGCCTAACGCAATTTGATTTTTTCCTGACAAAATAAAGGTGAAAAAATAATTGCGATAACTTCGCGGGCAAATGGAATTTAAATTATACGACGTAGTGATTATTGGAGGTGGCCCTATTGGCCTTGCATGCGGCATTGAAGCTAAAAAAGCCGGATTAAATTACGTCATTTTGGAAAAGGGAACTCTGGTAAATTCATTGTTCAACTATCCGGTAAACATGACGTTTTTCAGTACCAGCGAAAGACTGGAAATTGGAGAGGTTCCTTTTGTAAGTAACAGCGTTAAACCAACCCGTAATGAGTCATTAGAATATTATAGAAGGGTAACCACTTCTTTCCGTCTTAATGTACATTTATTTGAAGAAGTTACTGAGGTTACACATTCAGGGAATGAAATAATTATAAAAACCTCCAGGTCAGCGTATAAATCCCTCAACCTGGTTATTGCTACCGGATTTTATGATATTCCTTATCCGTTGCGTGTAAAGGGAGAAAACCTTTCCAAAGTGAAGCACTATTATGATGATCCGCATTTTTATGCATTTCAAAAAGTGGTGGTAGCAGGTGCCGCAAATTCAGCGGTCGACGCTGCCCTTGAAACATGGCGGAAGGGCGCCGAAGTAACGATGGTAATAAGAGGCGATAAAATAAGTGACAGGGTGAAATATTGGGTAAAGCCAGACATTGAAAACCGCATCGCGGAAAACTCTATCAAGGCATACTTTAATTCAACGCTGGTGGAAATAAGACCTCTCGAAGTAGATATTAAAACTCCAGAAGGTATTGTCACCATTGAAAATGATTGGGTCATTGCTATGACTGGATACCAACCTAATCTTGATTTCTTAAGGAAATTAGGAATTCATTTATCCAAAGATGAAATATGTAAGCCGGATTACAATGAGGAAAACTATGAGAGTAATGTTAAAGGAATTTATCTTGCCGGAGTTATATGCGGCGGAATGAATACACATCGTCTCTTTATTGAAAATTCAAGAGAGCACGCTGAGAAAATAATTAAAGACATCCGGAAAAAAATTCATATCGAATTATGATTAGTCATCTTATATCTTGTTTTCCTCTCTTTTTAAAATTTTTTTATATTTTTTTTCACTGAAAGTATATGTGAAATGCGTCGCAAGAAATCCTGTAATTATTGAAATAATGATCAGTAAATAGATTAATCTTTCTCCCCCGGTTTCCCAGGCGCTGGTAAACAACTTTGTAAGAAAAAAAATCACAAGAAATGAAACAACGGCCCAGGCAATCGTAAACTGAAGATAATATTTCCAGCGCGGGCCGCTCTTTTGTTCCAGCCAGTGCTTCATAAAATGTCTTTCCGTGTTGGTAATCATAAGCTTTCGGGCAGTTCAATTTCACCTTTCATGTAAAAAACGCAGTTGCCCGACATGATCACTCTATCACCTTTTTGTTCGCAGTAAAGCGTTCCTCCGCGCCTGGAAAGTTGCCTGGCAGTCAGGATTGTTTTATCCAGCTTTTTACTCCAATAAGGAATTAACTGAGAATGCGCAGAACCTGTAACCGGATCTTCATCTACACCGGCTGTTGGTGCAAAAAACCGCGAAACGAAATCAACTTCATTACCTGCAGCGCTTATAATTATCTTATAACCGGTATTATTTATTAAAGAAAAATCGGGCTTGCAATTTAATACGGTTTCTTCGTTAGGTAATATTGCCAGAAGATCCCTGTTAAAATACAAACCTGTAATATCTACACCGCCAAGAGCCTCTTTCAGCTTGAGTGGAGGATCATTAAACACTTCCGGTTCCCAGGATGGAAAATCCATCGAAAGGAGGCCGTTATTTTTTGTAACACTCAAAACACCACTCTGGGATTTGAAATTTATTACCGGCTTTTCAAACTTTAGCATGTCGAACAACACAAAGGCCGACGCCAGCGTTGCATGGCCGCATAAATTAATTTCCAGGGTAGGGGTAAACCATCTTATTTCAAAGTCGGCATCGCCTGGCTCTGTCATCGGCACAAAGAAAACCGTTTCACTTAAATTATTTTCCAGGGCAATTTTTTGCATACGTTCTTCATCAATCCATTTTTCCAAAGGAATAACGGCCGCTGGGTTTCCACAAAAAAGCTTGTCGGTAAAAGCATCAATTTGATATAATGTCAGGTTCATGTTCATATTTTGAAAAAATATTTGATAATGCGTATTCTCTTCATTCCTCCATCATTTCTATGGCAATGTTTTTTATGTCTTCGATGTTTGGTTTGCTAAAATAATCGCCGTCGCTGCCATAAGCGGGCCGGTGAGCTTTAGCAGTAACTGTTCTGGGAGCCACATCCAGCCAGCGATATCCTCCCTGCTCTTCCATCACCTTATTAAACATATAAGCAGAAGCGCCACCCGGCACATCTTCATCAATAAAAACAATACGATTGGTTTTTTTTAAAGAGATCAAAATTGTATGATGAATGTCAAAGGGCAAAAGTGTCTGGACATCTATTACCTCGCAGCTTATATCTAATTTGTCCAGTTCCAAAGCTGCTTCGTGAACTATCCGCAAGGTGGCGCCGTAAGACACCATCGTAATATCGTTTCCCTTTTTTACTATTTCCGGAACTCCTAACGGAACCGTGTATTCGATTAAATTTGTTGGCAACTTTTCTTTCAGGCGATAGCCATTCAGGCATTCAATCATAATCGCGGGATCATTACTTTGCAATAACGTATTGTACATTCCAACGGCCTGCACCATATTTCTGGGCACACATACATACATGCCCCGAAGCGCATTAATGATCATGCCCAGCGGTGAGCCGCTGTGCCATATTCCTTCCAGGCGATGACCGCGGGTGCGCACGATCAGGGGTACACTTTGCTGCCCCATCGTGCGATAATGCGTCGTACACACATCATCACTTAAAGGCTGCAGGCCATACAATAAATAATCAAGATATTGTATTTCTGCAATAGGACGCAGGCCACGTAATGCAAGACCAATTCCCTGACCCATTATAGATAATTCCCGAATGCCGGAATCAAAAATCCTTCCTTCGCCATACTTATTTTGTAAACCGCTAAAGCCCTGGTTAACATCTCCAATACTTCCAAGGTCTTCGCCAAAAGCTATTAATTTTTTGTTCGTGGAAAAAATTTCATCGAAATATTTATTCAGCACTTCATAGCCATTAATCAATTCTGAGTGCTCATCAAAATTTGCGGCAATGTGAGGAACTTTTAATGCTGATTTAGCCCCCTCGTTATACAAATTTGAATCGTATAATTTTACACACTGATTTTTTAAGG
>JALZAJ010000427.1 GCA_030948465.1 Bacteroidota bacterium | reverse complement strand
AGGTATTCCGGATCTTGGATGTTATGAGAGATAATCCTCAAAACTTTCTTGAGATTAATATTCTGATTTCCTTTCATGTGGTCTTTTCCCAATTTCTTATCTTTACTAAAAAAAATGAAAAATATATTTTTTGCATCAGCAGCGGTTATTCTGTTCTCATTTATTACTCCTTCAACCACCCAAAATTTTTCAGCGGCCGACACGATCTATAAATTTAAAGTAGACGGGCTTGAAGGAGGTACAATTGATTTCTCACAATTTAAAGGGAAAAAAATACTGGTAGTAAATACCGCTTCAAAATGCGGATACACTCCTCAATACGAATATCTTGAAAAATTGTATGAAAAATATAAGGACAAATTAGTAATTGTAGGATTTCCCGCAAATAATTTTGGCGGCCAGGAACCAGGCACCAACGATGAAATAAAAGCATTCTGTACAAAGAATTACGGAGTTACTTTTCCTATGGCAGCAAAAATTTCGGTAAAAGGTGACGACATCGCACCCATTTTTAAGTGGCTCACTACAAAAACAGAAAATGGCGTGATGGATGCTGAAATTAAGTGGAACTTCACTAAATTTTTATTAGACGAAAACGGCGTTTTAATTGCAAAATTTGATAGCAATATTGCTCCTATGAGCGCTGAAATTACAACCTATTTGAAATAACTATTTAGTAATGATCAATTCCGGACGTTCTTATTGCATCGATATATAAAAGCATTTACAGGTTATAAGTTGTTATCATGCAATTTAAAAATATCACAGGCCAGGAGGAAACAAAAAGTCATTTGGTTGACCTTGTTCAAAATAACCGCCTGAGCCATGCATTGTTATTTTTAGGAAAAGAAGGAAGCGGCTCATTGTCATTAGCGCTGGCATTTGCACAGTATATAGTATGTAATTCTGCAAAAGCGGTTGTGCCTGCAGAAGCACCTGCATTAAGTTTATTTGAAGCAGATGTGCCTCCTATCCTTGCTAAAACTTTAGATGATCATAAAGTTAAAGAGACAGAACATTTACTTGACTCCTGCGGCAACTGTCCAGCTTGCATAAAGGCTCAGCAATATATTCACCCCGATATTCATTTTTCTTTCCCTGTTATTCCAAAAAAGTCAGGTACTCCCCCGGTAAGCGATGATTATATTAGTGAATGGAGGGAGTTTATTTCGTCGGCACCGTACGGAAATGTTTATGACTGGCTGCAATTCCTGGGAGCAGAAAATAAACAAGGAAATATAACCGCACGGGAATGCAACGAGATTAATCATAAACTCAGCCTTAAAGCTTTTGAAAGTCAGTTTAAGATATTAATCATGTGGATGCCGGAACTACTGGGAACATCCGGCAATAAGCTGCTTAAACTCATAGAAGAACCGCCGCCGGATACCTTATTTATTTTTGTTGCCGAAGATGAAAATGCCATTCTGCCTACGATCTTATCGAGAACACAGCTAATTTCAATTCCCTTACTCTCCAACGCGGAGATTGAGAATGCTTTAATAAACAGAGCCGGAGCCTCACCTGAAAGAGCCTCGCAAATAGCCGCCGTGAGCGAAGGCAACTACCGCGAAGCACTTCAAATGCATCAGCATGCTGAGGAAGACTGGCAGGGACTTGCGAGAGAATGGCTCAATGCAATTTTAAAGAATGGACCGGCGGCACAGTTGAAATGGATAGACGAAATAAGCCGCTTAGGAAGAGAGAAGCAGAAACAATTTCTCCGGTATTTTATTCACCTTCTCGAGCAGGCGATAAGAATAAGATTCATAACGGATCTCAATGCGCACCTGCATATTTCAGATAATGAAAAAGATTTTGCTTTTCGTCTTAATAAGATGTGCAGCGCGGAGGCGCATGAAGCGATAATAACTGAATTCGATAAGGCTACTTTCTATATTGAACGGAACGCTCATGCCAAAATGTTGTTTCATGCCCTCTCTATTCGCCTCCATCACATTATTAAGGATAATTCGCTAATTTTGATAAATTGAGGAAAATAGAACAAGGGGCAGGTGAAACATAAATTTGAATTAATATTCAGCAATAAACATTTTTAATTATTTCCTGGTAAGCAGGCGTTTATAATTTTGCAAAAACATAGGAAAGAATTATTCTTTTCCAGTTAAAATTATATTTTGATAGTACGATGCGATTTGCTGCTAACTCCATCTGCCATAGCAACTTCTTCTTATTTTTTCCTATTTCTTT
This sequence comes from Bacteroidota bacterium, assembly GCA_030948465.1. Classification (GTDB taxonomy): domain Bacteria; phylum Bacteroidota; class Bacteroidia; order Chitinophagales; family Chitinophagaceae; genus Ginsengibacter. The sequence continues at coordinate 2,785 of JALZAJ010000427.1, read as the reverse complement.
TACTTAATTTCTTTAATTGAAAATATGAGTTGTACAAGTTGTAGTACGGGTAAACCTGGTGGGTGTAAAAGTAATGGTGGCTGCAGTACGGGTGGATGTAACCGGATGAATGTACACGACTGGCTGGCTAATCTTCCATTTAGCGATCCTGAAAGTAATTGTCGCATTGTAGAAGTATCTTTTAACCAGGGCAGCAGGAAAGACTTTTTTAGAAACAGCTCTCTGCAATACTTTGAAAAAGGAGATATAATTGCTGTTGAAGGCATTAGTGGCTTTGACGTGGGAACAGTAAGCATTACCGGAGAACTGGTACGGCTTCAGTTAAAAAAACATGGTTTGAAGGAAGACAATCCCGATTTTAAAAAAATCTTAAGGCTTGCGACTGATAATGATATCATAAAATGGAAGGAGACAAAATCCAGGGAGCATGAAGTGCTCATCAGGAGCAGGGCTGTCGCAAGGCAGCTAAACGTTGACCTCAAAATGGCCGAGGTTGAAATTCAGGCCGACGGCAGGAAGGCTACTTTTTTTTACATAGCTGATGAACGTGTTGATTTTCGTGAACTGATAAGAGTGTACGCCTCTGAATTTAAAGTAAAAGTAGAAATGCGGCAGATAGGTGCACGCCAGGAAGCCGGAAAAGTGGGCGGAATAGGCAGTTGCGGACGGGAATTATGTTGCAGCACATGGCTCACTGATTTCAAGAGTGTAAACACAAATGCCGCCCGTTACCAAAACCTGAGTATAAATCAAACCAAGCTAAGCGGCCAATGCGGTCGCCTTAAATGCTGCCTCAATTATGAGCTGGATACTTACCTTGATGCCTTGCAGCATTTCCCGGATGATGCTGAAGTAATTGAAGTAGCCAAAGGCCGTGCATTCTTAATAAAGAAAGATATTTTCCGCAATCTCATGTGGTATTCCATGCCGGAAAGCACAAAACATTACCCGCTTACAATTGAAGGCGTAAAGAAAATACAAGAGCAAAATAAAAAGGGGATTAAACCGGAAACTCTTGAAACTGTTGAAATAATAAGCGGTAAGCTAAAAGAAGTTGAACCTGAATTTGTTGATGTTGTAGGACACATAACCTTAAAGTCGCTCGAGAAAAATACCCGTAAACGCAGAAATGATGGTGACAGGAGAAATAACCGACCGCCTTCGGGGCAAAAAGATAACCGGCCACCGCAGAATAAGCAGAGGGGGCCACGTCCAAATAACAACAGGAACAGGCCTCCAAAAAAGGACTGATATATTTGCACGCTCAAGGAATTAAAAACACTCTTCCTTTTCAGCTTTCCCTTTTTTTGGGTGCAGCCAAATTCGTCAAGGTTGACCAACCTTTAACATATTTGTTTCAATTTTTAAATCTCAATTTTTAAGGTTGGCAACCTTTATCCAGAGCTAAAATCTGGCATGTACCCCTATTTTTTTATAATTAATTCAATCTGTTTACATTTGTTGCATGTCAATTGTTATTTCAAATCTTACAAAAAATTATGGAACTCAAAAAGCAGTGGATAATATATCGTTCCAGGTAAATAATAACGAGATTGTTGGTTTTTTAGGTCCCAACGGTGCCGGAAAATCTACGACTATGAAAATAGTTACCGGGTATATTGCGCCAGATTCGGGCTCTGCCTCAGTAAGCGGAATCGATGCCCTTGCAAAGTCCCTGGAGGCAAAAAAACAAATAGGCTACCTGCCGGAAAGCAACCCCTTATACTTTGAAATGTATGTACGCGAATACCTGGAATTTATTGGAAGAATTCATAAAATAACGGACTTAAAAGAAAGAATTGAGGATGTAATCAATCTGACGGGATTGAAACCTGAAAGTAAAAAAAAGATAGGCCAGCTAAGTAAAGGTTATAAACAAAGAGTAGGCCTGGCCGCAGCATTAATACACGATCCGAAGGTTTTGATACTTGATGAGCCAACAAGCGGCCTGGATCCAAACCAGATTATTGAGATAAGGGAAGTTATAAAAGAATTAGGCAAAAATAAGACGGTATTATTTTCATCTCATATTCTACAGGAAGTTGAAAGCATCTGTGATCGGGTTATCATTATCAACAAAGGAAATATCGTTGCAGATGATACCTTGTCAAACCTCCGCAAAGCAAATAAATCTTCGCACATAATAATTGTTGAATTTGCCCAACCTGTTGATAGCACATTACTTGGGAACATTGAAGGCGTAATTGGGGCTGAAGAAGAAAAGCCTTCAACTTTTAAACTTGAAACTCTGGATCCTGATCTTTTAAAAAGAAATTTATTTTCGTTTAGCCTAACAAATAATCTGAACATTCTTTCATTAAAAAGTGAGAGCAAAAGTTTGGAAGATGTTTTTAGAAACCTGACGAATTAAAATTTGACTATTAACTTTAAAAAATATTTCAATGATAGATAAATCAAAAATCATTGATGCCATAAAAAACAGATAATGAATTTATTTTGGCAGAAATAAATCAAATATTGCAAAACGAAAGTTACATTCCCGATTGGCATAAAAAAGTACTGTAGAAAAGGTTGACAGATATAGAAGAAGGAAAATAGCTATTGAACAAAAGGCGGCGAAGATTTAATCGAAAAGATAAACCGGTTATCTATTGAATTATCTTATGGCATTAAATTTTAAACGTCTTCAATTAGCTTATTGTGAAGAAATTTACCAGGCAGTAGGATCGCTCATTTAAAATTGCGTCCGTTGCTTTGCAAAAAACTACGACAACAACTGATACAATACCGGCAACGTTTTCATGGCTCCAAATTCAGGAATATG
>JALZAJ010000488.1 GCA_030948465.1 Bacteroidota bacterium | reverse complement strand
GGTTTACAATTAAAAGCCAACCCGCATATTCTCCGGGAAAACGTTCCATTTAACCTGGAAGCAGATTCATTGAATTGCATCGTTCTTGGAAACGATGTAATACCTTCTATGCCCGAATGGGATATTTTTATAAAGGAAATAAGAAAAGAGATGACCTCGAAAGCGGGTCAGAAATGTACTGCCATCCGGAGAATTTTTGTCCCGGAAAACCGGATGGAAGATGTTTGGAAAGATATAAGTAAATCGTTGGCACAAACAACCATTGGCAACCCGCTGAACGAAAAGGTAAGAATGGGATCACTGGCGGGAAAATCTCAAAAACAGGAAGTTAAAGAACAGGTTCAAAAACTACTTGCCTCTTCGCAAATAATTTACGGCAGCCTCGATAGCGTAGAACTCATTGATGCCGATGAAAAAAAAGGAGCATTCCTAAGTCCCATACTCTTATTAAATAACAATCCGCTTCATACGGAGGAAGCGCATAATGTGGAAGCATTTGGACCGGTAAGTACTATTATGCCTTATAGAAATATGGATGAAGCTATCGTTTTGGCAAAAAAAGGAAAGGGCTCTTTGTGCAGTTCGGTGGTTACATCGAGCGAGTCATTTGCTAAGGAATATATACTTGGAGCCGGCACGCATCATGGAAGGATATTGGTGCTTAACCGCGATTGTGCCAAAGAAAGCACCGGGCATGGATCACCGTTGCCTTTATTAGTGCACGGCGGTCCCGGGCGGGCGGGGGGAGGCGAAGAAATGGGCGGGTTACGCGGAATAAAACATTATATGCAAAGGGTTGCCGTTCAAGGTTCCCCTACTATGCTCACTGCTGTTACAAATGTTTATCAACCCAATGCCAAAGGAAAAATAACTGATGAACATCCCTTCAAAAAATATTTTGAAGAATTGAATATTGGTGACCAGTTGATAACAGAAAAGAGGATCATCACGGGGGATGATATAAACCGGTTTGCTGATTTGAGCGGGGATCATTTTTATGCCCATATCGCGACAACCGATTTTATAGGAACCATGTTTGAACAACAAGTGGCCCACGGCTATTTTATTCTTAGCGCCGCTGCGGGCTTGTTTGTCGATAGTTATGAAAAAAATCCTGTGTTACTTAATTACGGAATTGATGAATTGCGGTTTACAAAGCCTGTTTATGCCGGACATGAAATTTATATTCGCCTTACCTGCAAAGAAAAAATAGAACAGGAATTGAAAGAAGAAAACCCCGATGAGATAAATCCACGTGGCTGGAATATTCCAAAGGGAATTGTAAAATGGTATGTTGAAATTTTAGACGAAACAGAAGAGCCGGTAGTTGGTGTAGCAACCATTCTTACTATGGTAGCCAAAAAGAATTGAGGTTAAGATGTAAACTGAAATGCAGGTTCCTTGTCGGATATAGGCTCTTATATTTTCGTGGCAAATTTTTTTGCAAACTCTTCGTGTCATCCGTGCTTTGGGAAATTTCTTTAGCAATATTTTTTGTGCCCTTCGTGTCTTCGTGGCAAATGCTTTTAAATATTTCTTTGTGTCCTTCGTGCCTCTGTGGGAAATTTCTTTAGCAAAATTCTTAGTGAGTGTCAATCGTCTCTTCGCTATTCGGATATATAGAACTTAACAAACCTAACACGACACTTTATCTGTTATCCGAAGAAGCCGCGGATATAAGTACAATCATAAAAAACATTTCTTTACCCTTTTAGCCGGTATTTTTTATTCACCTTAGGATTGTTGAAGTATTCATCCAGTTCCTTACTGTCCGTGCTGTCCTCCACTACCGGCACATCTATCAACTGCAATTGCACCTGTTTTAATTCATCTTTAAGGCGTGCTGTTTTTTTAATAATATCAGGGTCTTTATCCCCCACGAGCATATTATCGGTGATTAAATATTGCAATCGTTTAATATCGCTTCTTACGAGCGAAGCAGAATTTTGTTCATAATTTTTTGTAGGTGCTACCGCTTCTTTTACAGGAACCAATGCAACTCCTACACTTGGTAATATTTTACCTGTGGTCTGGCTGCTTTGATTAGGCAGCGATGAAAAAATAGTGCCGCCCAGGGCGGTGGAAGCCGATGTAAGATCAAAAGTGGTGCGGGTATTTTTGGTGTGCCTTATTTTTTGATCCAATATCCGGAAGGTACTTTTTAGCTGTATAATATAAGTTTGCACATTATCAACGATTTTATTATACTCCATTATCCTATGTGGAAAGTTGATGGATTGGTTTACCATTATTTTTACGAGGGCGGTGTCTCTGTTAAAGAATTTATCAACCCCAATAAAATTAATCGTTAGCAATTTTTGTTTTTGATTTTCATCTTCTTTAATAAAATCGTACGAGGGGATCCATGTAAATTCATCTCCGCATTTTTCAACAGGCGTAAGTGAGTGAATGGGAAAATTGCTGTAATAAGTTATCGATTCCACGGGGAAACTGCCTTCTTCGCATTGAAGTTTAAAATTCAACGTATCGCCTTCATCAATGTTGAGTGTTCCGCTTACGGTAGGTTTTACTTTTGAAGGAATGATCTCCGTATTATAAAAAACCAGCGTAAAAGTGGTGTCAACCCGATCGGTATCATTGTTTAGATTCTGCACACCCAGCTTTACTTTGTATTCATTATCGTACTTGAGTTTTCCTGATAAAAAATACGATTTATCCGCCTTGAACCTTAGAGTACCATTGTCTTTATTTATTTTAAGCCCAACCGGCGAGTTTCTTAGAAACCAATAATATTGCTGCGGGTCTTTATTTATTTCAAAATGATAATCGAGCGTAGAATCCACATGAAGAGTGAAATAAGGAGTAAAGTTCTTTATTCGCAAAACTGTATCTTCCTTTTTTACAGGAATGCTATCTTCAAATATTTGTGTCTTTCCATTTAAAGGAAGGCTCAATAAAAAGCTTAATAAAATAAAGGGAAATAAGACTAAAGGATTAAAAAATTTGCACATGCCCGCAAAAATATAAAACTCTACTTTTAAAACGGGCTAATAAATTTTAATTAGCAATTTAAAAATTTCAAATCATTTTTTCCCTTCATAATAGTTGCATTGTTCAAGAGAACCGAGGCGAAAACGAAAAGCGATCTTCGTTGTTTTTTCAAAATTGAGCTCTTGTTTGCAAAAAAATCCAAAGTTGCGGGTGTAGTAATCTGCCGGTATGGGAGTTTTTATACTGGTTAAATATGAAGCGCCAGAAGGCACTGCAGGAGCGAAACGAACATGAAAATCATTGGCGGGGTAGGGTTTAAAAGTACTTTTTTCAATAAATTTAGTATAATCATTCTTTGAAAAAGTGACCGCCTGGGAATAGACCTGAGAGCCGGAAATAAATGAAAAAAAGCCGATTAAGCAAATTTTATTCCAAAAAAACATATCAGTACTTTTGCGACGTAAATTTAGTATTAAAAATAAATGAAAGGAGTTAAATGTCATTAGGCCAGCGTTTACAACAAAAGCTATTACAGAAATTATCACCGCAGCAAATACAGCTCATGAAATTGTTGCAGGTGCCTACCGCCCATCTTGAGGAACGTATAAAAGAAGAGCTTGAGGAAAATCCGGCGTTGGAGCCGGGTGAAGACGGGCATGATGAAAATTATGAAGAGCCCAAAGATGATTTTGAAACTTCAGAAGACGCTGAAATTGATGGAAGTGAATCTGATTACGACAGTATCGACATAAGTGAGTATGTAAAAGACGGGGACGACGAGGTAGGGGATTATAAATTACGGGATGACAATTATGGAGATCCGGAGGAAACAAAGACGATTCCGCATAAGGTAGAAGTTTCATTTTTTGATATGCTGAAGTCGCAATTGCTGATGCTTAACCTGGATGACCGCCAGAAGAAAATTGCGGAGCAAATTATTGGAAGCATTGATGACGATGGATATTTGCGCCGGGATATATCTGCCATTGCCGATGATCTTGCCTTCCGGCAAAATATAGACTGCACTGAAAAAGAAATTGCCGAATTAGTACGAATGATCCAGCAGTTTGATCCCCCGGGAGTTGCCGCCAGAAATTTGCAGGAATGTCTTTTATTACAATTAAAAAGAAAAGAGGCTGATGGTAATCAGGTGCAAACAGCCATTGAAGTGATTGATAAATATTTTGAGGAATTTACAAAAAAACATTACGAGAAAATTCAGCGTGGATTAAACCTTGATGATGACGGAATCAAAGACGTGATCAACCAGATTATACGGCTGAATCCCAAGCCGGGCGGCCAGGTAGGAGAAACCAATAAACTGCAGAGCTATGTGATCCCGGATTTTTTCGTTGTCAATAACCTGGGCAAGCTGGAGGTAACACTCAATTCTAAAAATGCCCCTGACCTGCGTATAAGTGAGGGCTATCGCGACATGCTTAAAGATTATGATCGCGGCGCCAAAAAAGATAAGCGCCAAAAAGAGGCAGTTCTTTTTATCAAGCAAAAAATTGATTCTGCCAAGTGGTTTATTGATGCGATCAAGCAAAGACAACATACTTTATTGAGCACCATGCAAACCATTGTGGAATATCAAAAGGAATTCTTTTTAACGGGCGACGATACGGATCTCCATCCCATGATCTTAAAAGATATTGCGGAAAGAACGTCGCTCGATATTTCTACAGTAAGCAGGGTTGCCAACAGTAAATTTGTACAAACTGAATTTGGAACTTACCGGCTGAAATTTTTCTTCAGTGAAAGCCTTGTTACCGATTCCGGTGAAGAAGTAAGCACGCGTGAGGTAAAAAAAATACTAAATAATTTAATAGATGATGAAAATAAGCAACGTCCGCTGAGTGATGAAAAGCTAACAGAATTGTTGCAGGAAAAAGGCTACAACATTGCCCGCCGCACGGTAGCCAAATACAGGGAACAACTTAATATTCCCGTTGCGAGGCTAAGAAAGGAATTATAGTTGGCAGATATTTATAGCGGTACTTTAAATCGCCAGCTAAGAATGACCTAATCCAAATCAGCAAAATGGAAAAAGATTTTTTGTTAATAGATGATAGAATTCCCATAGGAGCAAATTCCGGCAACAAAAGCCTGGTTATAAAAATTCCGGCCCATATTTTTTCCTATATCTTTCATCCACTTTTTATACCAGTAATTGTCTCGGCATATCTTGCTTTTTTACAACCCGGATTTTTTACAGGCATTCCTTACGAAGAAAAAATTTATATTCTTATTCGTGTTGCCTACAACACTATTTTTTTTCCTTTATTTACCATACTCCTTTTAAAAGGGCTCGGGTTTATTAAAAGTATTTTCTTAAAAACGCAGCGGGAACGGATCATTCCGTATGTGGCTTCAAACATTTATTACTTCTGGATGTACCTTGTTTTCAGGAATCAGCCCGCAGTACCATTGATTCTTACGTCATTTATTTTTGGAATATTTCTTTCCTCATCTTTTGCCTTGCTGGCAAATGTGTATTTTAAAATTAGCATGCATGCCTTAGGAATGGGAGCCTTTTCAGGATTAATGCTCGTAATTATTTTCAGTGGTTTATCTTATTCCGTTTTTTTGCCTGCTATGCTTGTGTTTTTGCTGACCGGTTTGGTTTGCACTTCAAGAATGATCGTAAGTGATCACTTGCCGGTGGATATTTATGCAGGAATATTTTTGGGAATAGTAAGCCAGTTTATTGCACAGGCTTTTATTGGGTAACATCCTCTTATTATTCCACTTCAAACCCAATAATTATTTCACCGGTTTTATCATAAACGAATACCTATAATCTTTATAATTCATCCTGTATTTCTCCAGTGGCCATGTTCCCCAGGAGTTAATACCTCCAAGCCCGGCTTGATTGAGATCAATATTGAGCACGGTCATATTTCTCTCTTTTAATTCCCCTGAATGATGGTTATGCTTTTCCAATCCTTCGTCTAAATCTTCATCAAGGTAGTGCCGGGCGGAAATATTCAGAACCGTATCGCCGCTTATTAATATACCTTTCCCTTTTTTATTAGTGAGTTTCACCCAGCGCACATCTGTTTTGTTACCGGTTTCCTGCGGCCTTACATAAGCATGAAACTGATCGTGTACATTCATGTTAAATAATCCTATTTGGGCGGCATCTTTTCTGTCTATATAATTTTCGTCCGGGCCGCGGCCATACCATTCCATTTGATCATAATCTTTTGGCAACATCATTTGCATCCCGAATTTAAAAAGCATGGGAACTTTTTTAGAAGTATCGGCATGCATCGATTCGGTTACTGTAATGATGCCATTGCCATTCATTTCATAATTAATATCCAGCCGGGCATATACATCAGGCAACGAATAGTGCATATTTAATTTGATCTTCTTTTTATTTGAATCATCAAGATCAAAACCCAGAAGCGAATAATTATGGCTGGCACGTTTCCAGTTCAGCAATATATTCTGAAAGCCTGCACCATAATCATTGTCAGTTGGCGGGCGCCAAAAATTGGGCTTTAACGAATATCCCTCTTCAAAAAAATTAGTTTTGTTTACAGCATATTGATGTAACAAACCATCATCACGGTTGAAAGTGTATTGTACCTCGCTGTTATTAACGGTAATCAAACTATCGGTAACCCGTACCTGCAAATCAGAAGACAACGGGACGGTAAGATCATTGGCATAATGACTGTAAAGCGCCAATTGATCTTTTGCTATTTCCCAGCTTGCCGGCAACATGCCTTCTCTTTCTTTTGTTCTGTAATGAACATTTAAAAAAATCTCTTTGTAACCAACCTTTGGCAACGCATAATGCAGATCAATGATTGCTGAATCCTGCGGCGCAACACGTAAAGATCCGTATTCCCCTTTTTTTATCACATCACCATCGGCTATTAGTTCCCAGTCTAAAGAGATGTCGTGTAAATCTTTGAAGAAATTCTCGTTATATACGAGCACCTTACCCGTCATTAAATCTGATGGGAAAGTTTGTATGTTTTGATATTGATTTTTTACTTCAAGCATTTGCGGATGCAATGAACGATCGGGAGCTACAAGGCCGTTGCAATTAAAATTCTCATCGCTTGGCATGTTTATTCCATAATCACCGCCGTAAGCCCAGATGGTATCGCCTTTGTCAGTAATTTTCTGAAACCCCTGGTCAACAAAATCCCAGATATAACCGCCCTGCATGTGCGGATAATATTTACGGATAGTATCCCAATAGTCATTGAAATTGCCATCCGTGTTTCCCATAGCATGTGCATATTCCACAAGAATAAATGGCTTATGATTACTACTGTTATCATACTTTGCATGGTGTACCATGTCATCGGGTGAAGGATACATGGGGCAATAAATATCAGAGAAAGATGTTGAGCTGGCAGGTTCGTATTCAACAGGACGTGATGGGTCGCGGTGCTTCACCCAGTCATATACTTTTTCAAAATTTATTCCCATACCCGCTTCATTTCCCATGGACCAGATTATTACGCAGGGATGATTTTTATCCCGTTCTACGGATCGTACATTTCTTTGATAATGCTGGAGAAACCAATCTGGTTTTTTTGATAATGAATTAGCGCCAAAGCCCATTCCATGCGATTCCAGGTTAGCCTCCGCCACCACATACAATCCATATTGGTCGCACAACTGATACCAATACGGATCGTTTGGATAATGGGATGTACGCACTGCATTTATATTGTTTTCTTTCATAATGCGCACGTCCTGCTCCATACGTTCCCGGCTTATCACCTGGCCTGTAAACGGGTCCATCTCATGGCGGTTAACTCCCTTTATTAAAATAGCTTTCCCATTTACATAGAGAACACCATCTATTATTTCAACTTTTCTGAAACCCGTTTTTTGCGGAATTACTTCCATCGTTTTACCATCACCGTTAGTTAACGTCGTGATCACCGTATATAAGTATGGCGTTTCTGCCGACCATTTCTGCGGATCGTTTAAAGTGAAAACAACATTTTTGAATTTCAATGAATCATTAAGTGAAACCGATTTTTTCTGAAGCGACAAACCAGATGAATCTAACAATTCAAAAGAAGCTGTATAATTTTTTAATGCCCGATCATTGTTATTTAAAAAATCAAGGCTGATATTTAGTTGCCCATTTTTATAGCTGTCTTTTAGGTCAGGAATAATCTGGATATCGCGGATATGAACGGAATTGCGGGCATACATATTTACATCACGGCATACACCGGCAAGCCGCCACATATCCTGGTCTTCAATATAGCTGCCATCGCTCCATCTATATGCCTGGAAAGCGATCAGGTTTTTTTGACCGGGCTTTAAATATTTGGTAATATTGAATTCAGCGGCAAGCTTACTGTCTTCGCTATAGCCTACCCATTGGCCGTTTACCCATAAATAAAAGCAGGAGCGCACTGCACCAAACTGTATATAAATATCTTTCCCATTCCAGCTTTTATCAACCATTATTTCTTTGCGGTAAGAACCTACCGGGTTATACTGTTCAGGAACTTTTGGCGGATCCGGTTTCATCAGGTAATCAAAATCATAACGGATGTTGGTGTATATGGGAATGCCATAACCATTCATTTCCCATTCGGCAGGCACAGGGAAATCAACCCAATGGCTATCATCGTAATTTGTTTTCCAAAAACCTAAAGGACGATTAGCAGGTTTGTCCACCCATTTGAATTTCCAATTACCATTTAAGGATTGAAAATATTTTGATTGAGCCGGATCATTTTGCAACGCGAGTTCCCTGTTCTCGAACGCAAAATAACTGGCATGCATGGGTTCCCGGTTGTATTCATTTTTTAATTCATCTTCCCAAAAAGCAGGCGGTTCCTGGGATTGAGCCAAGGCTTTTCCAATGAAGAAAAGAAAGGTAATAACGGCTGATGTTTTTTTCACTGATTTTGTTTTGTGAGGTTAATATGAGAGGTAAATTATTTTTTATTTCGAATGTATAATTATCGAAGCAGCGTTCATTCCTTCACCTGTGGCTTTCAATCTTATTTCTCCGGAAGATTTACCAGCTTTAATGATCACAAGGCATTTACCTTGCCACGCTTTACGTTCCAGCGATTGGTAACTTTCAAGACTTCGTGGATTGCCATTACCCACTCCTGCTATGGTTCCTGGCCCTTCAATTTCAAATTTTATAAGATCTTCCGCCAATGGATTTCTATTATCCTTCGCGTCGAATAATTCGACGGTTATATAACTCAGGTCCTGATTATCGGCTTTAATGTTATTTCTGTCCGCGCTTAATTTAATAATCACAGCTTTTGATGCCGAAACAAGACTGGTGGAGTTTATCATTTTATTTTCGGCATCATATCCTGTAGCTTTCAAAACACCTTGCTGATAAGGAACCTGCCACGTCGCTATAAATTTTGTTGATCTGTCTGTTGGCTTTTTGCCCAACGATTTTCCATTCAAAAACAATTCGACTTGCCTGCAGGATGAGTAAATATTCACTTCAATAGGTTTGTTTTCATAGCCAGGCCAGTTCCAGTTACTTACGGCGTCCAGCCAATGCCATTTCGACCATGGCTCCCGGTGCGGATTTTCTTTAAAAGAAGGAACAGGTGGAGTAACAAAAAGAGAAATCTGTCCTTCCTTCCAAAGTGCATCCCTGTAATAAGATTGTGGACGCTTCCAGCCACAAATATCTATATCGCCGCAGAAAGCCAGGTTCCACGGATAGAAATTTTGATTTTGAAAATAGCCCAGCCATCCTATACTTGCCTCGCCGATATAGTCAAAAGCTGTCCATACAAAATCACCAATTACAAAAGGGTGATCCATAACATCCATCCAACTGTTAAAAGCTTCCAAAGGATACGATTCAGTGCCAATCATAATTCTTCCGGGCAACCGTTTATGATCCGCTGCATAAATGCTTTCTTTCAGATGATCTCCACCGGCCGCATAGTTATATCCCGCAACATCGAGTTGAGCAAAATACCGATCTTTGTCTTCGTTCAATCCATTGACCGCAGAAGTTATCGCTCTTGTTGAATCGAGATTTTTTATGAAATCAGCCAGCAGTTTGGCTGTAGCCACTCCTTCCGCATTTCCTCTTTCGGGAATTTCATTTCCAATACTCCACAGGATAACTGATGGATGATTTCTATCCCTTAGCACCATACTTTCCACATCTCTTTGCCACCAATCCTTAAAGTATAAATGATAATCGTAAGGATTTTTGCCATAATTCCACATGTCAAAAGCTTCATCCATAACGAGCATACCTAACCGATCACAGGCGTCTAAAAATGCCGGGGATGGAGGATTGTGGCTGCACCTTATCGCATTAAAGCCGCTTGCTTTCAATAATTCAACTTTTCTTTCCTCCGCCCTGTCGTACGCTTTACTTCCAAGAGGCCCATTATCATTATGAAAACATCCACCTTTTAGTTTAACTGTTTTTCCATTCAGTTGAAATCCATTCATAACGTCAAAGGAAATTTTCCGGATGCCAAAACGATTGGTATCGAGGCTTACCCGTTTTCCATTATTATTGATTGACGTAATTGCTCTGTACAATGAAGGAGATTCGCAAGACCACAGCGTTGGATTTTTTATGATAGTTTCCTGCCTGAATTCAACGGACCTTTTTGCAGGTATAATGTCCTTCGATTCAACAGAAGATACCTCTTGCCCTGAAGCATTTATGAACTTCGTAATAATGGTAACTGTTGCATCCGCATCTGATTCATTTAGTACACTAATCCGGCAATTTACTATTGCTTCATTTCTACTTACTTCAGAAGTTGTGATAAAAGTGCCCCATTGCATAAGGTGCACCGGTTCCAACATTCTTAACCAAACATGCCGGTAGATACCGGAGCCCGAATACCAGCGGCTGTTTTGCCCTTCATTTTTTACTTCTACCGTAAGAACATTTGAAGTGTCAAATTTTATACGATCACTTATATCATACACGAAACCTGTGTATCCATAAGGGTGATTTCCCAGATGAAAGCCATTGATCCACATATCTGAATTCATATACACTCCATCAAATTGTATAAAGATCTTTTTGTTTTTGAACTGTGACGAAAGCGTAAATTTTTTTCGATACCACGCTGTGCCGCCGGTTGTAAACCCTCCGCTTACCTGGCTGATGGCATCGCGGTTAAAGGGTGAATTTGTGCCTTTCAAATCTTCAATACTCCAGTCGTGCGGAAGATCGATGTTACGCCATTTGGAATCGTCAAATCCCGGTTGTTCGGCCCCCTGCGCCCCGCCTAAATGAAAAACCCAGTTATTGTCGAAATTGGTAATCATACTGGCTTGCGCAGTAACTTTTATGCAAATTATCAACAACCCGGTAAATATTATTAACCTATTGATCATTAAAAATATTAAGTAAATATTTGGGAGAGGTTCTCATGAATGTCCCTTTCCTTTTTATCTTTCCTGATTGATTTTAAAACACCTAAGTAAATTGTCATTCACAGCCACAAGTATTAGCCGGTCATTTCTTTCAGTAATAATCTGATGCAGGCTTTTTACATCCCCATCTATTATAAAACCAGATTGCACAGGGAGGATACTTGTAAAAAACCCTTTTCCATTATTTTTTAAGAACTGTCCATACGAAGCGTCATAACGTCCGGAGCCGATTTCTTCCTGGTATTCGTTTCCCCCGAGTAAAAGGTCAGTATATCCGTCATTATCCACATCGGTTGCAAGAATTGTGTTAACAGGGGCGAACTGAGCCGCCAGTGGTAATTGATGAGCAATAAAATGTCCGCTACCGGTATTTTCCAACCACACGCTGGCCATGGTCTCGCATTTTAATTC
>JALZAJ010000483.1 GCA_030948465.1 Bacteroidota bacterium | reverse complement strand
TTTACCGTAACGCCTGCGCAATATTGCAGGCTTTACTGTTTAACCTTTCTTTAACCATGTAACAAATACTTTTGCCACCTTAACCAGACTTTATGAAGAAAATTGTTTTTGTTGTTATTAATTGCCTCTGTTTTACCTTCTTATTTGCACAAGACTCCACCACGTATAAAACTCCTTCAACTGCTAAAACAATTAAGCTGCCTAACAGGCCTGGGGATCATTTCATGATACAATTGTCCTCGGATCACTGGAACGGAATGCCGGATAGTATTAGCAGCCATCAAAGCGGTTTCTCAAGAGGCTTTAATATGTATTTTATGCTGGATAAGCCTTTCAGGTCCTCACCAAAATTCAGTTTGGGAATTGGAGTGGGAATAGGTACAAGTAATATTACTTTTAAAAAAGCGATTGTAGACCTCAAGGCAGCAGGTGCCTTACTACCCTTTTCTGCGGCGGATTCAACAAACCATTTTAAAAAATACAAGCTTTCTACCGGCTATGTGGAAGTGCCTTTGGAATTCAGATATTCATCGAAGCCATTGGAGCCAAATAAAAGTTTTAAAATAGCACTGGGGGCAAAAATAGGAACGATCATTAATGCACACACGAAAGGGAAAACCCTGCAGGATAAAAATAATAATACCTTAAATAACTATACTTTAAAAGAAAGTAGCAAAAGGCTTATAAATGGCACCCGTTTCATGGGTACTGCCAGAGTGGGTTATGGAATTATTTCACTTTTTGTTGCCTATCAACTCAGCAATGTTTTAAAAGATGGCGCAGGGCCAAACATGCATTTATACCAGGTTGGCATTACTTTAAGCGGGCTTTAACGCATCCTGAGATAATAGTTGTTGGTTTTAATTTCCCGGGTAAACGGGAAACAGATTAGCTATTTTTGCAAAAACATTTACAGATTGATTGAAAAAAAGATTAATTATGGTACAGAGATCAATGCTGTACTTGTTGGGGTAGTTCAAAAAGAACAAACGGAGGAAATAGTTACCGAATACATGGAAGAGCTAAAATTCCTTGCGGAAACGGCCGGAGCAAAAGCCATTAAATCATTTACTCAAAAACTTTCACATCCTGACAGCAGAACGTTTGTAGGCAAGGGAAAGCTGGAAGAAATAAAAAATTATATTGCCAGAAAGAATGTTGAGCTGGTCATCTTTGATGATGAACTTACAGGGTCTCAGATTACAAATATTGAGAAAGAACTGCAGGTAACCACTATTGACCGAAGTGATCTCATTCTCGACATATTTGCCTCCCGTGCGAAAACTGCCCAGGCTAAAGTACAGGTGGAACTTGCCCAATATCAGTATATTTTACCAAGACTCAAAGGAATGTGGAAGCACCTGGAAAGGCAGGGTGGCGGCATTGGAAGCCGCGGCCCGGGTGAAACTGAAATTGAGACGGACAGGCGCATAGTTAAAGATAAAATTAGTCTCTTACGTAAACGGTTAGCCGAAATTGACAAACAAGCATTTACCCAAAGAAAAGAAAGAGGTGAATTTGTAAGGGTAGCACTCGTTGGCTATACGAATGTAGGCAAATCCACGATTATGAATTTGCTAAGTAAAAGTGATGTTTTTGCAGAAAATAAATTATTCGCAACCCTCGATACAACCACGCGAAAAGTGGTGCTTGGCCATACGCCTTTTCTGTTAAGCGATACCGTTGGTTTTATAAGAAAATTGCCGCATCATCTCATTGAAAGTTTTAAGAGCACGCTCGACGAGGTTAGGGAAGCTGATGTCCTATTGCACATTGTTGACATTTCACATCCCCAATTTGAAGAACAACTGGCGGTGGTAAACAACACCCTGCGGGACCTTGAAAGTGATGACAAGCCAGTGATAACCGTTTTTAATAAAATGGATCAGTACGAGAAAAACACATTGGATAAATGGCTGGAGCCAGAGGTGAAACAAGATATTCTAAAGGAATTAAAAGAAAACTGGCAGGAAAAAACTGCCGGTAAATGTGTTTTTATTTCTGCCACCGAAAAAACAAACATCACGGCATTAAGACAAATGGTTTTAAACACGGTGCGTTCCATGTACCAGGTTAAATATCCTTACAAAGTGGAATTTTTTTATTGAGGAATTGAATGAAACACGGGAAGAAATATAAATGGCATAAAATTGCAAATTCAATCTCAGAATTAGGCTTCGGGGAAAATCATCTCGCGGAAATAACAGTTGCGGGCAAAAAGATATGTGTTGCAAAAGCCGGAGATACGGTTGCAGCATGCACAGCCAGTTGTCCTCATGCCGGAGGTAATATGTCAGAAGGTTTTTTGGATAATAAGGGAAACATCGTATGCCCTGTCCACGGATATGTGTTCAGTTTCACCAATGGAAGAGACCTAAGCGGCGAAGGCTATGTCTTAAAAATATATCCTGTGAAAGTGAATGAAGAGGGTGTATTTATCGGCATTGAAGAAGGAAGCCTTTTAGGCTGGTTAAGATAAGGATAAAACAATTTTTGCAGCAAATCAAAAACCATTATTTTTGCAACCCATTTTTAAGGATAACATTCCTCCTTAGCTCAGTTGGTTAGAGCATCTGACTGTTAATCAGAGGGTCATCCGTTCAAGTCGGATAGGGGGAGCCTCAATTTCCCAAGCGGTTATGAATTTATTCATAACCGCTTTTTTGTTTGTGGCCACCAATGTAACCTAATCTAAGCAAAGAGC
>JALZAJ010000469.1 GCA_030948465.1 Bacteroidota bacterium | reverse complement strand
CCACGCATCTGCATGAACATCACCATCTGCCTCCTTCCAGAATTCTTTTATAGCAGGAATAACATCCGAAAGCTGTAAGGCGATCGTAAAAAAAACATCATGTTGCTCTGTATGCCTTTGTTCGGGTTTGCATCCCAGTAATAGCATAAATAATTTCGGCTGCCGATTCAAAATCATTAATTTTTAAGGTGATGAAATCAAATGATAGGGATTACTATTTAATGCAAAATTAATATCCGAAATAATTCTTCCAATTAAAAGATGAGTATGAAAATACACGAATCGCCTGCTAAAATTGTTATGCTTCCATGTGAGCTTAGTCTGATGTTATTTAACACTCACAGATGAATCATAGCTTAATTATTGATACTATTTAGCTATAAATTTTTAATTAGATGATAAATACATTAGAAGAAAAAGTTGCCTATAGAGGAATTATTTGTATAACCATTCTTGAAGCCGTCGGATTTCTCTTGTTGGTTTATGTGATAAACTAACAAGCGTTGCTTACACCAATCGTTCGTTATTTATAACAAGTCTCCCAAAGGAAAATTATTAAGCATAACGCTTAGATTCTACGATAAATTTATTTTATCGAATAACTTTTTAACAGGTAGAGGAGGTTGAGCTTATACCTGAAAAAGAAAACTGGCTTGCCGATTCAATCGGCCCGATACATTTGGCAAAGTATGCATCAGTGGTTTGGATTACTTCATCATTGAAAAATGGTGGCGAATCAATTTTTACCTTGTATTGTACGTGGTGAACGTTTGTAAATTTAAGAGCACCCACCTGGTGAGTGATATTTCTTTCAACCATAGTAAATTCAAACTTTTCCGTGAAGCCGTTTATAACAATAGTATCTATCCATTGATCTCCTGCAGCAGCATTGGACCTTAGCAGGTTTAAAAGTACTTTGCCATTAGCAATTCCATTAGTGCCCAGATCCATAAAAGCAAAAACATTTCCTTTGTCTTCCGTAAAAAAACTGCTGACTATAGAACCGGAAGTGTTTTGGGCAAGTCTTTTAAACACTTTGCCCTGTATCAGGGTATCAGGAGTTATAATCGTATTTATTTGTGGTGAGCCATCTATATCGTATGTCCATGTGCTTCCTGTTGTTATGGGGAAATAAGTATCGCATGCTGTTGAAGGCGTGCCACCATTATTGTTGCCACTGCCAGATAACTCCCCGGGGGTAAATTCTTTTTGACAGCTCAATAGAAAAAGGGGAATGGCGAGAAGTAATAAATTTCGTTTCATAGAAGGCAGTTTTAAAAATAAAATCTTAATATAGATGCCTGACACCAGGCGATTCACAAACGTTTCATTGCACAGTTTATTGTCAATCGTTTTATATCAGTTTCCTGTACCAATAAAAAACAAGCGTGAAACAACGTTGTTCATGAATGATTCTTACTCCAGCCAGTCTGGAATGATTTTAGATGCGGTTTTTATACCATGTTTAAAAAATTTCCGCTTTACTTAAGCAAATTCAGTTTGGCTCCTGCTATACTTTATATAATACCGCTAATATTTTTTTTAAGAGATGACACGTTTTCACAAACGTGGCTTTTATATCTTGGAAGCGCGCTCTTTTTATTTTATGTTTTTATATTTGAATTTTTATTTTTTGAACATCAGGATAAAACAAAGTCTCCTATGAATGCAGGCCTGGCAGTAACCATAACCGGAATAATTTTTTCATGTGCACTCATAATATTATCGGTTATTATTTTTGCTCCTGGTTTATTTCATATAGTATCTTCTAATGAAATACTTAATAAAAAACCTCCGGCATTTTCACAAAGAAGTGACTTTGGAATTTGGTTTATTTTATTTGCCAGTGCTATAATAGGGAACTTTGTGGCAGGCTCTTTTTCCTCTCTACTTTCTACAGGCCTGTTAAAACAAAATAAACTGCCGGGGAATAATAGCAACAGGTAATATGTTTACTCAGGATCCGGAAAATTATAAAGAAAGTTTTTCTGTTTTATTTCCCACTTTCACATTCCACCAATAAGTGAACTTTAATAACAAGGCCCGGTTGCGTACTGAAAATGGATAGGGCAGATAATTATCGGTATATACGATAAACAGATCAGATGCAGGTTTATACCGCCATTGAAATCTTGTATTAAGATTAATATTATTTAATTGCTCATTGTATTGCACAAACGTTGTGAAGAATAATGTATTGGTCATGGTTACGTCTATACGTGGGCCTATAAGCCAGAATTTTGTTACGTTCCAGGGAGCAGGCAACTTTATATAATTGTATGAGGCATTAATGGCAAGGCTCACATAAGGCTGAAAACGATAACCCGCATTAGCGCTTATATTATAGCGATTTCCATTATCATAATAGCCACCGAAGCGGGTTGAAAAGCCGTACGTAAAAAGGCGCTGCGGCATGGAAACAAAATCGGTTCCCCATGCATTCCAGCGATGCTGAGTGCCACGGGCAAGAGTGTCTTTATTAAAATTAGTAGGGTCAAAAGGTTTCTGAAGCTGTACATAATCATGGGCTACCCACGCATCAAATGTGCTTTGGTTACGAAGATTAAAATTATAAGCGAGGAAGGCTTCATCATCGGTACGCCTGAACGATTCATTATTATACAAAGCATAATAGAATTTGGGCCCATGAGATAAAATTTTTCCTCCTGCCGGAAAAAAATAATAGGCTGCCTGGGGATTAACTTTTATGTATCCATTTCGGGGTACATAACCTACCTCTGCATTGTAATTTTTTCCCACATATTCCTGTTGCCAGTTTAATAGCCAGCGGCGGCTGCTATATTGCAGATTTGCGGCATGAACGAAGTCTTTTCCATGAGAGCCCGGCGTAAAGGATTTTAGGAACATCAATTTGCCAGTCCAAAAATTATTAGCCGAAGCAAGATTATATTCAATGCCGGCATTCCTGTTATAACGGGAATAAGCGGGCTTTCCCGAATCTGGTGCGGTACGGTAGTTTATAGATTGTTTATTAATAAAAATAAATCCAATATTGGATCTTGAAAAAACGCGGCGTTGCGCTGAAGCTACCACAAAATTTTGGGAAGGTAAGCCTGATTCTTCCACACTTCCTGTTTGCATATCCATAGCTCCTATTCGCCAGTTTTTATCTGGCTTGCCGCTTACCCTGGCGCCAAAATTTATGGGAGCATTTAATCCAATTCGTCTCGAAAAAAAGGGACGGATGGAAGGGTAGCCAAAGTTGGCAAACAGATCTCCGTTCTCTAAAAAAAATTGTCTCTTTTCCGGAAAAAATAATTCGAACCTATCAAGGTTGGTTACCTGCTGGTCTATTTCAACCTGCGAAAAATCAGGGTTCACGGTGAGATCCAAATTAACAGC